>NZ_NIBG01000013.1 GCF_002270055.1 Anaeromicrobium sediminis
CTCCACCTTCCGCATGAGCACCTTCACCACTAGCTGTTGTAGGAGTCAAAGTACCACTTATATCTACTTCCTTGCCTTCAGCATGGGAAGAGTCTCCACTTGCTTCTGTATTTGTTCCTAATGCTACTGCATTTATTCCCATTATGTCTTGGCAGTTAATACCTCTTAATGAACCAGAATTGGTTCCATTTACAAGATTTTGTACACTTTGAGGACCTTGTGGCCCTTGAGGTCCTTCTGGCCCTGTGTCTCCTTTTGGCCCTTGTGGTCCTTCTGGTCCTGTGTCCCCTGCATTTCCTTGTGGCCCTTGAGGTCCTTCTGGTCCTGTGTCTCCTGTATCTCCTTTTGGTCCTTGGGGTCCTGTTGTTCCTTTGTCCCCTTTATCTCCTTTTGATCCTTGGGATCCTGCTCCTGTATCTCCCTTATCTCCTTTTGGTCCTTGAGATCCTGTTGCCCCTGTATCTCCCTTATCTCCTTTTGGTCCTTGAGATCCTGTTGCCCCTGTATCTCCCTTATCTCCTTTTGGTCCTTGAGATCCTGTTGCCCCTGTATCTCCCTTATCTCCTTTTGGTCCTTGAGATCCTGTTGCCCCTGTATCTCCCTTATCTCCTTTTGGTCCTTGAGATCCTGTTGCCCCTGTATCTCCCTTATCTCCTTTTGGTCCTTGAGATCCTGTTGCCCCTGTATCTCCCTTATCTCCTTTTGGTCCTTGAGATCCTGTTGCCCCTGTATCTCCCTTATCTCCTTTTGGTCCTTGAGATCCTGTTGCCCCTGTATCTCCCTTATCTCCTTTTGGTCCTTGAGATCCTGTTGCCCCTGTATCTCCCTTATCTCCTTTTGGTCCTTGAGATCCTGTTGCCCCTGTATCTCCCTTATCTCCTTTTGGTCCTTGAGATCCTGTTGCCCCTGTATCTCCCTTATCTCCTTTTGGTCCTTGAGATCCTGTTGCCCCTGTATCTCCCTTATCTCCTTTTGGTCCTTGAGATCCTGTTGCCCCTGTATCTCCCTTATCTCCTTTTTGCCCTTGAGGTCCTTCTGGTCCAGGGGGGCCAACTGGTCTACCAAAACTAACACTAATTCTAGTCCAATAAGGTTGTTCCATCATAAATAGCAATCTCCTTTATATTTAAAACAACATTGTGTCTAATAATAAGTTTTTCTATTATCATAATATGAGTTTTTATAAAAGTAGTGCCAAGCTACTTATTTATATGACCGAAGTAAGTTCACATACATTTAGATTTGACATGGTTTATCTATATATTTCAAAAATAAAAAAATCCTTGAGAGTAAATTTACTCTCAAGGATTCTATATTTATTATCCTACCATGCTAAATCCAGCATCAACGTGAATAACTTCTCCTGTTACTCCTGTACTTAGATCACTACATAGGAATACTGCTGTTCCTCCAACTTCTTTAGGGTCAACTGTTCTTCCTCTTGGAATCTTGTCCTCTGCTTGCTTTAATAGGTCGTTAAAGTCTTTAACTCCTCTAGCTGCTAATGTCTTAATAGGACCTGCTGATATAGCATTAACTCTAATTTCCCTTTCTCCAAGATCTTTAGCTAAGTATCTTGTAGATGCCTCTAAGGCTGCTTTAGCAACTCCCATAACATTGTAGTTAGGAATAGCTCTTTCAGCTCCTAAGTAAGTTAATGTAAGAATTGATCCACCCTCAGTCATAATTTCTTGGGCATGTTTAGTTACTAATACAAATGAATAAGCACTAATATCATTTGCTAATTTAAATCCATCCCTTGATGTATCATAGAAGTTTCCAGCTAATTCTTCCTTTTTAGAGTGAGCAATAGCATGAACTAATCCATGTAACACTCCTACATCTTCCTTTAATTTTCCAAATACTTCTGCCACATTCTCATCATTAGTAACATCACATTCATAAACCTTAGCATCTTTCATATCATCGCTAAGTAATTTTTCTAAATTTGTCAGACTTCTTTCTCCTACATATGTAAATGCTAAGTTTGCTCCATGTTTATGAAGCTCTTGTGCTATACCCCATGCAATACTTCTTTTGTTTGCAACTCCCATTATTAAGATATTTTTACCTTTTAATAATCCACTCATAAATATCTCTCCTTTATTCATAATTTTATCTATTCATTCAATACATTTAATGCATTTTTTAATATGTCTCTTGCGATAGGAGCTGCTGATACACCCCCACCTTTTCCCTCATTCTCCAAAACTACTACAACTGTAACCTTTGGATTATCTGCTGGTGCAAAACCTACAAACCAATCATGGGACTTGGAATTTGTCTGGGCTGTCCCTGTTTTACCAGCCACTTTAACACCACTTATTTTGGCTTTCTTCCCAGTTCCAAATTGAACCACATCCATCATCATATTGGTCAATTCCTTTGCATTATATCCATTAGTAGCATTTGCTAATCGTTTAGGCTGAGTAAGTTCTATTATTCTATTTTTACTATCTGTAATCTCTTTTACTAAATAGGGTCTCATTATATCCCCATCATTTCCTATGGCAGAAGTTACCATAGCCATGTTTATTGGGGTGACTAAAAGTTTTCCTTGGCCGATAGATAGGGATCCTAAATCCACCTTTGACATTTGTCTATCTATTGGAAAAACTGAATTCTTAGTGGCTATGTCAAAATGTATATCTTTATTAAACATATACTTTTCAGCCGTCTTTTTTATTTTATCATAACCTAAGTCTAATCCCATTTGAGCAAAGGCTACGTTACAAGAATAAGTCAAAGCCTTCCTCATGTCAACTTCTTTATGGGCTATATTTTTATAGTCTTTTAATATAAATCCATCAATAGTAGTTTGACCCTCACAAAAATACTTTGGTTCAAGGTCATAGTTAAGGGCACTAGTTCCAGTTACTAGCTTAAATACAGACCCTGGTGTATAAAGACCTTGCGTTGCTCTATTGAGTAATGGGCTATTCTCATTGTTAGCTATAGCCTTCCAATTTTCCACTATTTCATTAGGGTTAAAGTCTGGCTTACTAACTAATCCATAGATTTCGCCTGTTTTAGGATTCATAGCAACTACAGCGCCCTTTTTACCTTTCATTCTTTTTTCCATATAAGATTGAATTTCATGGTCTATAGTTAGAATCAAATTATTTCCTTTATTATTTCTCCCAATTATAGTATCTCTTACCTTTTCAATGGGAGATTTATCAAATCCCAATAATACTTTATTAAAGGATTTTTCAAGACCTGACTTTCCATATTCTTTGAAAGAGTACCCTATTATGTGAGAATACATATTTCCAAAGGGATACTTCCTTGTTTTATCTACATTCTCATAATTATCTGCCAATATTACTTTATTTCTATCTAAAATTTTTCCTCTTAAAATATTATCCTCTTTAATCCACAGTCTCTTATTATAAGGATTATTAATTATTTCATCCACTTTAAATGCTTCAATATAACTTAAATGTAGTATTAATCCCAGATACATAATACAAAAGAGCAATAGTACTTTTATAATTCTCTTAGATATGATGTTCATCTTTCTCCTCCTGATATGTATCTATTTCCTCAGAAGCTACTTGAAGTATTCCTACTAGTAAAAAGCTAGAAACTAGTGAACTTCCACCGTAACTTACAAAAGGAAGAGTAACTCCCGTAAGAGGAATAAACTTTGTAACTCCACCTATTATTATAAATGCTTGAAATCCTAATATAACTGTCATTCCAATGGAGACTATCTTAAAAAATTTATTATGCTGATTAAGTGCTATTTTAAAGCCCCTATATATTAATATTAAAAACAACATTATTACTGCAATTCCACCAAATATACCCAATTCTTCACATATGGCTGAAAATATGAAATCCGTATGTACTTCAGGTATTAGTTTAGGATATCCAAGACCTAATCCCGTACCAAAGAACCCTCCTGAAGCTATGGCAAACAAGGATTGAGTTATTTGATAACCTTCTTTTTCTATATATTTCCATGGATCTAACCAAGCTATTACCCTTACTCTTACATGATATACAAATATATAACTTAATATGGCTATTACGGTTGCCAATATAATTTGAACATATATTTGCTTTCTATCCTCTTCATTAATGTATAGAATCATAAAAAAGGTAAAGTAAAATATCATGGCTGCTCCTAAATCTCTTTGAATAAATAAAAATAGTATGAACACATATATGGAGCCTAAGAACACATAAAAATTCATTTTTTTATTAGAATAGTAAGAAGCCAAATAAAATACAAATAATATCTTAATTAACTCTGATGGTTGCAATCCAATTGGTCCTATTTTAATCCAGTTAGTGGCACCTTTTATTTTATCTCCTAAAACTAAAGTTAGAATAAATAGGCCAACTGATATTATAATATAATGTTTAGTCCAGTTTTGCCAATTCTTGATCCTCTTAACAGCCACATAAGTTATGAAATAAAAAATTATCCCAATGGCAAACCAAGCCACTTGCTTTAAACCATATTTAGGGTTTAATCTATAAATCATTATTACACCTATACTAGATAACATACTTACTATTAGAAATATATAATTGTCTCCATTTGGAGATAATTTAGATAAAGAAAGATTGGCCACATATATGGTTACAATAAACAAGCCTCCCCACAAAAGGGTCCCTGGATCAAAGACGTTCTGATACATATAAAGCAAAAATATTGCCAGCAAATTTATTAAAACTATTAGATTTTGAGGCATCTTTTTAAAAAAGAAATCATTAAACATCATTACACCTCTTTAACGGTATCCACGTATAAAAATTCTACCTGACCCATTTTTATTCTATCTCCATTTTGTAACATAACCGTATCTATTATTTTTTCTCCATTAATAAAAGTTCCATTTGCACTATTTTCGTCTTTTATTAAAAAATAATCCTCATTTAAAACTATTTTAGCTTGATAGTTTGATATGGTTGGATCTTTTATGGTTATATGGTTATCATTTTTTCTTCCTATGGACATGGTTTTATCTAAAGGATATACTTCCTTTATTTTAAAGGGCAAGGTGTCCTTCCTATTTATAAGCTTTAAATATGGACAATTTCCAATTAGTCCTGTCATATTTTGAATATCTAAATAAATCATTTTCATAATATTAAATATAAATAGATATATTATTAAAATAAATGCATATTTAATTATTGTTGAAAAAAAATTATACATGTATCATACCTCCATATCTATTTTACCATTTATTAGCTAGATTCCCAAAGCATATTAGAGTTTATCCATATAATTCCTATTAAATACTATACACTATAATTATTAAAAAAATATTAATTCTATTAACTTTTATTACCTAGTCCTATTTTATAGAACATTTCAACAATTCCTTATTTTCTTATTATAATCCAAAATAAGGAGTATTTACTAGTATTTAAGAGTTTTTTTTATTTTCCACTTAAAAATAGTCAAAATTATAACATGCTTTTTTCCCTAGATAATGGTAAACTATATTTGTCGACGGGGTGTAGCGCAGTTTGGTAGCGCATCTGGTTTGGGACCAGGGGGCCGCGGGTTCAAATCCTGCCACCCCGACCATTAAAAAACTTAGCATAATATGCTAAGTTTTTTTTATTTAAATTTTCTCGTATTTTAAAATTTAATTATAAACGTAGTACCTTTTCCAATCTCACTCTCCACTTCTATCTTTCCTCCATGGGCTTCAACTAATGTTTTTGTAATAGTTAGTCCAATTCCCGCTCCTCCTGTTTCTCTACTTCTTGACGCTTCTCCCCTATAAAATCTTTCAAATATATAAGGTAAATGCTCATTTGAAATACCTATTCCTTCATCCTTTATCCATATGATAATTTCCTTTTCATCCTTCTTTAATCCAATTTCTATCACTCCATCATCATTAGAATATTTATAAGAATTTGAAAGTATATTAAATAGTATTTGTTTTATCTTATCCTCATCCATAAACACTTCTACCTTAGGTAATATGTTCATAATGATTTTTAAGTTCTTCTTTGCGTATTGAGGTTTAAAAGTGTCAATTACTTTTTCAAGTGTATTGGATAGACTAAAATGAGTTTTATTTAAATTCAAGTTACCTTGTTCTAATCGAGCCAGATCTTGTAAGTGATTTACTAGCTTTTTTAAGCGTAATATTTCCTCATGACAACTTTGGAGTCTTTCTGGTGTTGGTTCCCATATTCCATCCATAAGAGCTTCCACATGGGTTTGCAATGTTGTAAGGGGCGTTCGAATTTCATGAGCCATATCCGATGTTAATCTCTTTCTAAGTTTTTCTTGGTCCTGTAGAGTTTGAGCCAAATAATTTATTGATTTTGAAAGCTCATCAATTTCTCTAGCATTGCTATTCACTTCCGAACGTATTTTTAGGTTTCCATTTCTCATTTCATTGGCTATTCTTGTAATTTTCCCTAATGGTCTTGTCAATTCTTTTGACATGATTAAACTTATGATAAATCCAAATATGAATGTGATTATAACAGAAATTAAAAAGGATTGATTCAATGTATTTTTAAATCCAATGTCCCTTTCATTGAGATTTGATGTACCAAAATAGCCAATTATAATTGTCCCTATATTCTCTCCATTTTTCATTATGGGAAAACTCTCTTCCTTATAGGAGGTCAATGTTGAATTGGACTGTCTATTCATCATATGTTTCATCATAGAACCCATCATTTTTTTATGAACAAGATGACTTTGGCCAGATGAAAAGACCACATTTCCATAGGTATCATTAATCTGTATATATAAATCCTCCAAAACTGCGTACCTTTGAATTTGACTATCATGTATTTTTTTAAAGGGATTCTTAGGATTATACAATTCTTCTACTAAACTTTTCACCTTATCAATCTTTTTTTCGTGCTCCTCTAATAGGTATTTGTCAAACTTTTTATCTATCATATAATTAGAAATAATACTTGTAATCAAAATAGAAATAGATACTGTAAGTAAAAAACTAAGGGCAAATCTCTTTCCTAAGGATGTTTTCATTTTTTATCTCCAAATTTATAACCTACCCCATATACTGTTTGAATATAGGTTGGTTTCTTTTTATTGTCTTCTATTTTATGACGAATATTTTTTATGTGAGTATCAATTATCCTATCAAATCCATCATATTCTAGACCAAAAGCCTTTCTTAGGAGCTGATCTCTTGTAAAAACTTGCCCTGGATTTGATAAAAACACATTTAGGAGTTTAAACTCATTAGGAGTTAAATTAACTAATTTGCCCTTTTTCTTTACCTCAAATCTCTTTATGTTAACTTCCAAATCTCCATCATTAAAAGTCAAATAATCTGCTAAGGGACTATTTTCTCTGTATGCCCTTCTCATAAGAGCTCTTACCCTTCCTACTAACTCTCTAGGACTGAAAGGTTTTGTCAAATAATCATCTGCTCCAATAGCCAATCCTTGGATTTTTTCATCTTCCTCATTTTTTGCCGTAAGCATAATAATAGGTATATCTGAAGTAGTTCTAATTTTACTGCATACCTCTTCTCCCGAAGTCTTTGGCAACATTAAATCTAAAACAACTAGATGTATAATCTCTTCCTCAAAAATTTCTAAAGCCCTTTCTCCATTTGTAGCAACAAGAACCTCATACCCTTCCTTTTTTAAATAGGCCTTTACTACATCTAAAATTTTTTGTTCATCCTCAACCACCAATATTCGTTTTTTATCCATTATTAAACACCTCTTTAAACACACTTCCTCTTATTTATATTTTGTCATAAGTAATTATTATTATAAATAAGCTTCTTCTACATAGCTATAATTTCCTATAGATTATAAAAACATAGCTAGAGAATAATTCTCTAGCTATTTCCCTCTTATGACTTTTTTCTTTTGAATATATTCATCTTCACTAATTTCACCATTTACAAACTTTAAATCTAATGTTTGTAGGGCATCATTTCTGTTATAACTATTATTTCTCATAATTTTAGCAGTCCATATACAAAGGCCTACAACCACTGCTATACCTAGCCCCATGCGTATAATCATCCATGGCCACCATGCTCCATAACCAAATCCAAATCCACACATATCCATAAACCTCCTAACTTCTTAATATATCTTTCTTACGCTTATATTCTTCTTCTGTTAGTTCACCACTTATAAACTTTTCATCTAAAATTTCTAAAGGACTTCTTTTACCAGAACCATATATTGACTTATGGTTATCTTTAGAAAAATGTATAATTAGAAAAATTATGATTGGTATCCATAATAACATCATAAATTTATCCCTCACTTTTCTTCTTTTAATGTAATTATAGTAAAGAAATGTGTAGGAATTATGTAGATAATAAAATTTTGTTATAAATAATAGGTTTATGAATATGATTGTGAATAATAACACTAACTATTTCATATTGTATTTTTCCATCCTATATATAAGGGTATGCCTTGTAATACCTAATAATTGTGCTGCCTTTGTCTGATTATAATTCATTTTATCTAATGCCTGTTGTATTAACCCTTTCTCTACCTCTTCTAGATTAATACCCTCTTTCGGCAATATAAATTCACAAGTCTCTTTATTTTGTAATAGTATTTCCCTTGGCAAATCATCTCTATAAATTGTATTTCCTTGAGATAATATGACAAGTCTTTCAATAACATTTTCAAGCTCTCTAATATTTCCCTTCCAGTTATAATTAACCAACATTTCTAAGGCATCATCACTTATGTTTATTTTATCTCTTCTCATTTCTTTACAATATCTTTGTATAAAATAATCTATTAATTGAGGAATATCTTCTTTTCTTTCCCTTAAAGCTGGCAGTTCTATAGGTATAACATTTAATCTATAGTACAAGTCTTCTCTAAAGTCTCCTTCTTCTACCATTTTCTTCAAATCCCTATTGGTTGCAGAAACAACTCTAACATCCACTTTAATTAATTCAGTTCCCCCTACACGCTCTATTTCTTTTTCTTGAAGAATCCTTAAAAGTTTTACTTGTGTAGCAGGGCTTAATTCACCTACCTCATCAAGAAATATGGTTCCAGCATCTGCCCTTTCAAACCTTCCTGGTTTTCTATTTGTGGCCCCTGTAAAAGCTCCCTTTTCATGTCCAAACAATTCACTTTCTAATAAGCTTTCGGGAATTGCTCCACAATTTACTTTTATATATGGTTTATTTTTTCTCTCACTATTATAATGTATAGCATTTGCAATCAATTCTTTTCCCGTTCCACTTTCACCAGTTATTAAAATCGTTGCAGGACTTTTAGCAACACGATTTACAATTGCTAGTACTTCCTTCATTTTATCACTATTTCCTATGATTAATTTTCCAGTCTTATCCTTTAATTCTTCTGTTAGAAATTCTATCTGTTCTTTCATATGACCAATATCTAATGCTTTTCTTATTTGTAGTTTCAACTCTTCCACATCAAAGGGTTTTGATATATAGTCTAGGGCTCCTATTTTCATTGCCTCTATTGCAGATTCCATTGTTCCATGGGCTGTAATCATTATTACAGGTACATTAGTATTAAATTCCTTTATCTCTTTCAGTGCTTCCATTCCGTCCTTTTTAGGCATTCTTAAATCTAATAATACAAGATCAGGTTCATTTGTTTTCACTTTTTCTATTGCCTCTACTCCATTAGATGCAGTAATAATTTTGTATTCTTCATTCTTTAAGGCTTTTTTCATTGCCCATATCATGTTCTTTTCATCATCTGCAATTAATATCTTCTTATGCATGTTTCTCTCCTCCTTCAATAGTAATAGGAAGAAATACATCTATTTTTGTTCCTTTACCTACTACACTATCTACTGCAATATATCCCTTGTGTTCTTCTATAATCCTATGGGTTATGGACAAACCAAGGCCCGTTCCAATGTCTTTTGTTGTATAAAAGGGTTCAAATATTTTTTCAATTTTTTCTTTAGATATACCTATTCCACTGTCTTCAAAGGAAATTTTCAACCAATCCTTTTCTTTTAATAAATCAATATGAATATTCCCACCATCTGGCATAGCTTGTACAGCATTAAAAATTATATTTACAAAAGCCTGCTTTAATGCCTCCGCATCCACAAATAAGTTTACATCATCTCTAGATTTATAATTTATTTTCACACTATGCTTTTGTGCATATTGTTGGGTAATCAAAAGGATATTCTCAAGTAACCTATCTATACTCTGAATCTTTCTCTCATGTATATTAGGTTTTGCAAAATCCAACATACTTTTAATCACCGTATTTGCCCTGTCCACTTCATGAATTATAATCTCAAGACCTTCTTCTAACTCTTCATCCTCCGTATCCTCATGTATGGTTTGTGATATGGTCTTTATTATTCCTAAAGGATTTCGTATCTCATGGGCAATGCCAGATGCAAGTTCACCTAAGGCTGATAACTTTTCAGCTCTCCTCACTTGTCTTTCTAGATTTCTTATTTCAGATATATCTTCAAGTACAATAACAACGCCTTCTACTTTATCTGTAATGCTTCGTAATGGATATGCAAATAATTTTACATAAATATGCTTTCCTTCTATAGAGTGACATTCTGTTTCCATATTCAAGTCTTTTTTCTTATCATTCAATACATTTATTAATATTCTCTCCACTTTATCATACTCTACAAATAGAGACCTTAAGTCTTTTCCCAAGTATCTTTCATTTAGATTAAATAGTTTTTTCCCTTCTTTGTTAATGGATTGTATTTTAAAATCCTTATCTACAGCTATAAAAATATTTGTTATACTATCTAATATATTTTGAGTATAATTTTCAAGATCAGTTAATTTTTTAATTTGTACTTCTAACATTTTTTTCTTATTAAAATCAGATTTAACTAAAAATCCTGTAATTGCACCTATAACTATAAACATCATAATTTCGAAAATTTGATTCAAGACCTCTATATTAATTTTTCCGAAATATATCATTAAATGGGGAGCATATAGTATAGAAATGAAAATTGAAGCCAATAGGCCCCCCTTTAATCTAAATTTAAAAGCAGCAACAATGATAGGAATATAATACAACCTTCTATAAAAATCATGTATATCCCATTTTGTATCTGTAGTAAAATAATGAAGTAGTGTAATAGTTATAATAGTCATACTTATAAATAATATATCCTGAATCTTTTCTTCATTTCTCATGATTTATCTCTCTTTCATATTTATAATTATCTTAGTGATTATAAAATCCCATGAAATTTATTTCATGGGATTTTAGTTTTATACTTTAAAAAATTCAATCATCCTATTTAAGGCTTCTGTCATTTCATATAATTGTTCTGATGTTACTCCTATTTCTTCTGTTATTGCAACTTGTTCCTGCATATTTCCATTCATATTTTCCGTAGATAAAGCCACCTCCTGAGCAATATCCACTACTTTTCTTGTTGTTTTTGTCATTATTCCAGTTGCATTAGCCTGTTTTGAAGATTCCTTAGATATTTCTTCTATTTTTTCAACTAAATTCTCTATTCTCTCCATAATGATTTTAATATTACCAGCTGTATCTTTTGCTACTAATGTGGCTTTTGAAGCTTTATCTTCTGTTACTAATATATTATTTACTACCCTATGAGTTTTATTCTGTACTTCCGAAATCATTTTGTCTATGCTTTTGGCAGCTTGAGCACTTTCCTCTGCAAGGTTTCTAACTTCTTCAGCTACAATAGTAAATCCCCTTCCATGTTCTCCTGCTTTTGCAGCCTCAATATTTGCATTTAAAGCCAGCATATTTGTCTGACTTGCAATGTTTTTTATCAGTTCTGTGATTTCTCCAATTTTTTTAGATAAATCATTAAGTTCCTCTATAGCATCTTTTACTTCTTTTGTTGTTTTTTCAACATCAGAAATTGTAACTGCCACAATGTCTACAGATTCTCTCCCCTTCTCAGCTGAGTTTTTTAAAATAATAGAATCCTCCATTGCCAAATTAGTAAAATCTAATATTTCAGTGGCACTATGAGCAACCTCATTAATATTTGTATCAATGTTTTCCACAGATATTAATACTTCTTGAGTACTATGGGAAATGTCACTGATCTTATGACCTATTTCATTAGTCCCCTTATTAGATTCATCTAGGGCACACGTTAGCTGCTCACTCCCCTGTTCCACGCTACTAGATATAAATTTAATTTGAGATACTATATTTTTTAATTTTTCTCCAGTATTGTTTAGTGCTCCTATTAATATACCAATTTCATCCTTTGATTTAGACTGAATTTTATTTGTTAGATCTCCTTCTGAAACACCTTTTGCAAATTCAACAGCATTATGTAATGGTTTTACTATAGATAATGAAATTGTTTTAGCCAATAGTATGCCTATAATTATTGCTACAATAATAGAGATTACTACTAGTTTAAATGCTTTATGATAGCTCTCCATGCTCTTATCATAATGATGTTTCCCCTCTTCTAATTTATGCTGTACAATTTTATCTACAAGCTTTTCAATATCATTAGATATTTTCATGCTTTCCTTTCCTAAAGCTAATGCCTCTTCTTCATTTCCCTCTATATTTTTATTGATTGCATTTATTTGTATATTCTTTAACATATTCACTTTATCTATGAGAACATCAATTCCATCTTCTGTTCCATGATCTGATATTTTCTTAAATTGATTTAGATTTTCAATAATCCCTTGTGAATACATTTCTTCTAAATGCATGAAATGTTCTTTCTTTTCCTCAACACTAGAAGATATTAGTATATTTTTTTCAGTTCTTTGAACTAAACCTATATAATATTGAGCTTCTTTTATGAAGTTTACACCATTGACTTGATCATAATACATGGACTCCATATTTTTGTTAACCTTATTTAGCTCATTTAATCCCATAGCCCCTAATATGGCTGTCAATAATATCATTATTGCGAATGCTAAAAATAATTTATTTCTTATCTTCATAAAACCAAATCCCCCCCATAATTCCCCTGAATAGAATTTTTTACATACATCCCATTATAAAAATAGATTATGAAGAAATTATGAAGATTTCACCAATTCACTCAACATAATTACCATAGGTATTTTTCCTCAAGCTTCCTAAGTTTTATAACTTATCATGTATTAGATTTCTATTTTAAATAATAACCCTTTAACCTCTAATCCTTTTTTAATATAGTTAAAGATAATGTAAACATTATAATTTGTATTGCTAAAAACCAACTCCCTATTTTTGAGGTTATATCAATAAAAAACTCTAAAGGTAACATATTGATTAATACGTCTGTGCGAGGGTCTAAAAGCCATAGGTCATTATTAAAAAAAACTTCATGAAAATAAGTGAAATATTTATAAAAATCTATTTTAATGAGTATAATCAGTGAAACTGTGACTATCAATGCTAAAAGACTAGAATAAAATATGCTTTTATACATATCCTTTTGAGTAACACTTAACATAGAGAGAGCCAATATAACCATTGATAGACTAAAATTTCTCACTGAAAATCCCTTTTGAAATAATTTTTTAACATCAACCATATGTTGTTTTTCTCTTTGACCAAAAACCTCCCGTTTCTCTCCTTGTATTTTTGCGTAAATTTTTAGATTATCTTCATCATCATTAATATAATTAATAAGTTTTGTTGTAACTCTATTTAAATCTTGAAATTCCATTCCTGTAACAGAAGAAATATTATACTTTTTATATTCTGTCATATAAAATTCTTCATTAAATGCATTTATCTGAACTACCGTTAGTAAAATAACTATTGGTAAACATATTATAATTAACATACTCCATATTAAAGTAGCATTATGTTTATTCCTTTTCACCTTATACTCCCCATTCTTCATTTTGTTGTTACATCAAAACTTATTTTATATTAATAAAATCTATCTCATGGGGATCTTTTCCTAATTTTATTTCATCTATAATTTCATAAGTATTTATATCTATTACCGTTAAGTTATTAGACTTTAAACTAGTAACATATGCATATCTTCCCTTTGGTACAATGGACACATGGTTTGGTTCTCCTTTTATTGTTATTGTTTTAATGACTTTTTTCTCATCTATATCTATTACTGTTACACTTTTTGAAAATCTATTGGTGGTCCAAATATATTTTCCATCATTTGAAACTGCTACCCCATGGGTTCCTGGACTTACTTCTATTCTGTCTATTTCTTTCTTCTTTTCCACATCTACTATAGACAATGAACCATCTTGAACATTAGCTACATATAAAATTTTATCATCTGGAGAAGGTTCTAATTCATTTGGCATAAGTCCCACTTTTACATTTCCAACAATCTCACTTTTCTCCACATCCATAATGGACACATTATTTGACATGACATTTGAAATAAAGGCAAATTTACTATCTTTGCTAAAATCTATGTGTGCAGGGCTTTTTCCATTTGATTTTATAGTTTTAATTATTTCATCTTTCTTCGTATCTATTATTTGTATATAATCAAATTCATCATCTACTTGTAACGCACCACTGGCAATATATACATACTTACCATCTGGAGTTATATCAATTCCATGTACGTTTTTACCCGTATCTATTGTTTTTATGAGATTTTTTGTTTTAATATCATACACAAAAACCTTTCCATCTTCTGCTCCTCCAGTGTATAACTTTTTCCCATCAGGTGTAGTTCCTATACCATCAGAAACCCTTTCTCCTACTTTAATGTTATCTACTAATTCACTTCTTTTAACATCTATAACGGATATGGTTCCATCTGCCGCATTTGGAATATATGCTATAAAGTTACTATTTAAATTATTTTTTGTATAATTTATTCCTATAGCTATTCCTATAATTGCAATGAAAATGATAAATACTCCAACTTTTTTATTTTTCATAGTTTGTTCACTTCCTATCATATTTTCTAATATGCAAAGTATTTTATTTACTCAAAGATTGCAACGCTTCTTCATCCCAAATAAACTTTCTTGATTGTATCTCATCTAATCCCTTTATTTCTAACTCAATAGAACTTGTAGATTCATCAACCATATTCTTTTCTTTGTATTTTTTAGGTACTTTTAAATAGCCAGAAATATGGTGACCACTCCCATTTTCCTTTTCCCATATAATACCTTCATCCACAGTGAATCCATTGTTATTTTTAACATTGGATAAATCAGCAAAATCTATATTATCTAATTCAACGGAGTGTGTATTAAACATAAGCTCAAAAATCAAATATTCTTCATTATCTTCTGAAAGATTATGAAAGTATGCTGCCACATCTACACTTCCTTGGCTATCTACCCTTATAAATTCTTCATTTATTTTATCTTCATCTTCATAAGATTCATCATCTACATTTTCAACAATATTATTTTCTTCTACTATCTCTTCACTTAACTTTTGTGTATTTGAATATTTATTAAATGAAAATATTAGTGTTGCAGAGACTATTAACACTAGTATTATAATCAATATTTTTTTCATAAAATTATACTTCTCCTCTTCTTAAAATGGCTTTTCTTCACAATTGAATCATAAATGAATAAGGCTATCTAAAAAGATAACCTATAATATTTATCTTAGTAAATAAAAGGATACTAAACCTATTATTCCTAATATAACTATTGGCATTGGTACAGGAAAACTACTATTATTACGGTTTCCGCCTCCACAGCATCCCATAATGTAACACCTCCTATGTTTATTTAAAATCTATATACTAGTACAGCAATTAGCATGCCAACTGTATGAATGTCTATTTACCAGCATATTTGCCCACTTATCCTTTTTATACTGTGTCAAATGACACATAGTTTGTGTTATATAAAACATGTCTCTTTAGTAAATAAAGGCTGTGTTAAAGAACTGTGTTGTTTTGCATAGCATAGTTTTTTGTTATAATGAGATTGCTTTGGTATTTTTCTTACATATTTTTATAACCCGCAAGCTACACAGTATAATATGAAGATTAATTGAATAAAAAGGAGGATCAACAAATGAAGAAGATATTATTGTTAACTTTGGTATGTGTATTTGTTCTAGGAGGTTTAGCTTATGCAGAAGGGAATGCTGTATTAATTACTCCTGAGACTTCTAATGAAGAAGTTAAAGAAGAATCTATAGCCGATAAAGAGCTAACAGGAAATCCTATATTAGATAAGATCATTGCTAATGGTGAAGGAGTAGAAAAGGCTCTTGTTGACAATATTGCCACTTGTGGAATTGCAAGTTATCCATCAGGAACTAAATCAAAAATAGTCATACGTACAGGAGATTGGGTGCTTTCAGATGATTACAATATTGAAATCTCTATCGAAGATTATCAGAAAAATACTTCTTATGTTTATTGGGATATATTGAATGAAATTTTCCCAACAGAAGCAGAAAAGGCTTGGAATAACACCGATACAAAAGTAATACCTCAAACTGGTGTAATGGGTGTTGCGGATGGAAAACAATATAGGATAGTTAATTATGCAAACACGATTAGTGTTTATATTAATGAAAGTAAATAAACATAGAAAAGAGGGGTCTTGATTATTAGACACCTCTCTTTTTATTGTCTAATAACGACACTATACTTTAACACGGCCTAAATAAAAAAGACCGTTATAAGTCATTTGTAGACTTATCGGTCTTATTTTTAAATATTAAAGTATTATTTAAAGAATCTAATATATAGCTATAAAGTCATATATTTCATTACTTTACACTTACAACCTCGTAACCTGCATCCTCTATTGCTCCTTTTAACTCTTCATCTTGTACTTCATTTGATAATTGAACTACTGCTTTTTTCTCTGTTAAATTTACATCTACATCTGTAACTCCGCTAACTGCTTTTAAAGCTTTGGTAACGTGTCCAACACAGTGACCACAACTCATTCCTTCAATTAATATTTCCTTTTTCATAAATATTTCCTCCTTAAAGTTATTTTTAATTATTGGCTTAAAACCTTTTAACCTAAGTGCATTTAAAAGTACAGATACGGAACTAAATGACATTGCTGCCGCTGCAAACATAGGGTTAAGCTTTGGTCCTCCAAATATATAGAACAGTCCAGCAGCTAAAGGTATCCCTGCTGAATTATAGGCGAATGCCCAGAATAAATTTTGCTTAATATTTTTTATTGTATTTTTACTTAGTTGTATTGCCGTAACCACATCTAAAAGATCACTCTTCATGAGAACAATATCTGCCGACTCCATGGCCACATCTGTTCCAGATCCTATGGCAATACCCACATCTGCTTGAGCTAATGCTGGAGCATCATTAATACCATCTCCAACCATGGCAACAATATTTCCTGTTTCCTGCAGTTTCTTAACTTCATTTGCTTTATCCTCTGGTAAAACCTCTGCAAGTACAATATCAATTCCAACCTGCTTTGCAATTGCTTCTGCAGTTCTTTTATTATCTCCCGTAATCATTGCGACTTTTATGCCCATCTCATGTAATTTTTTAATAGCAAAGACGCTATTTTCCTTGGTTACATCTGCCACAGCAATTATTCCTGCTAGCTTATTGTCTATTGCCATAAACATAGGGGTTTTACCTTCACTTGCTAATCTATCTGATTCTTCCTGTAATGTTATTTCTATATTTCTCTCATTCATTAGTTTTTTATTTCCAAGAAGTATATTTTTTTCATCTAAGGTAACTTCTATTCCGTGTCCTGGTATGGCACTAAATTTATCTACTTTTGAAAAATTTAATCCCTTTTCTTCTGCGCCCTTAACAATTGCTTCTCCTAGAGGATGTTCTGATCCCTTTTCTGCACTAGCAGCTAATTGTAATATTTCATCTTTTTCATATCCATTAGTAGTTATTACATCTGTTACCTTTGGTTTTCCCTCTGTAATAGTACCTGTCTTGTCAAAAACAATTGTCTTTATTTTATGGGCCGTTTCTAAAGGTGCTCCACCTTTAATCAGTACTCCATATTCAGCACCTTTTCCTGTTCCAACCATTATTGCAGTAGGTGTAGCCAAACCTAGAGCACATGGACAAGCTATAACTAAAACGGAAATGAAAATTGTTAAGGAAAATATTCCAGATTCTCCTGAAATAAACCATCCCAATCCAGCTATAATTGCAATTCCTATTACTATTGGGACAAAATAACCAGAAATAATATCTGCCAACTTAGCAATTGGCGCCTTTGATCCTTGAGCATCTTCTACTAATTTAATAATCTGCGCTAAAGCAGTATCTTTTCCTACTTTAGTTGCCTTGAATTTTATCAAACCATTTTTGTTAATACTTGCACCCGTAACACTGGATCCAGGTTCTTTTTCTACAGGCATACTTTCTCCCGTTAACATGGATTCATCTACAGAAGTGTTCCCCTCTATTACAACTCCATCTACAGGTATTTTTTCACCAGGTTTCACAAGTATAATATCTCCTACTTCCACTTCTTCTATTGGAATAACTATTTCCTTATCATTTTGAATGACAGTAGCAGTTTTTGGCGCTAATCCCATAAGTTTTTTAATAGCTTCAGAAGTTTTCCCCTTAGAAACAGATTCTAAATATTTCCCTAGTAGAATCAATGTAATAATAACTCCTGCCGTTTCAAAATATAAATCTTGAGCAAATTCCATTTTCCCTGCTGCTATTTCCTTAACTGCAAATAATCCATATAAAATGGCTGCACTAGTTCCTATTGCAATAAGGGAATCCATATTAGGATTTCTTCTTATTAAAGATTTAAATCCTACAGTGTAAAACTTATTCCCTGCCATAAGAACAGGTATTGTTAATAACAGCTGTATTATTGCAAAGTTTAAAGGATTAACTGATGGATCAATTATAGTCGGTAAATATAAACCAAGCATATGGCCCATGGCAATATATAAAAGGGGTATAGTAAACACTGCAGATACTATAAACTTTTTCCAAAGAGTTTTCATCTCTTTAACTCTTCTCTCTTTTTCCTCATCTACTTGTTTTCCTGCTTCAATTTCTAAGGGCTTATAACCTGCCTTTTCTATTGCCTGTTTTATTTCTGAGATTCTAGTTGCATTTGCATCATACACTACAGTGGCCTTTTCTGTAGCAAAATTAACACTTACATCCTGTGCTCCTTCAAGTTTTTTAATAGATTTTTCTACATTTGCTGCACAGGATGCACAAGTCATACCTGATATGGGTATAGAAACTTCTCTGAGATTGATCTCTCCCTCTGCACCATACCCAGCATTAGTAATTGCTTTTTTAATATCTTCAATGCTAGTTTTTGTTTCATCAAATTCTACATCAAGTTTCTCTGTAGCAATGTTAACATTTACTTTAGTAACTCCTTCTACTTTGTTGACACTTCTTTCAACTGCCTTTACACAAGCTGCACATGTCATTCCTAATATATTAAGGGTTTCTTTTTTTCTCCCCATATTTACACTCCTCTCTTGTATGTCTGTTTCATATCTTTATATAAAGTATATACCCCATAGGGGTATGTGTAAAGTGTATTTTTTATTTTTCTTTTAGTTTTATTTCCCATCACACTCCAAACCAACTCACATGCAGATTACAAAACTTATATCAATTCTAGTCATTCCATTTGTTTTTCAAGTTTCATGAATTTCATACCCATACCCGGTACATCATCTCCATTTTTATATATCCATTCATTCTCATATTTATGTAAACAAAAACTCTTGAATGTATTAATTATAGTTTGTAGAAAACTTTAATTAATACATTCAAGAGCCTTTTATACTATTTAAATCTATACATACTATTCCTATTAGAAGAATCTGAATGACAACCTTCAGCTCCACCCATAGAATTATGCATTTGTATCATAGTATCCTTATCTATACTTTCCATCATTCTTGCCATGTCCTCATAACCACCACTTCTCATAATATTAATCATATTGTCATAGTCTTTATCTGTCATGTTATTCATAAATTCATCCATGGATTTGTAATCATTATCACTCATATAATCTGCCATATTTCCATATCCATTTTCTGACATAATCTCAATCATACCTTCGTAATATTTGTCATTCTTATTGCTTTCTAATTTTTCTTCGTTTTTCCATAGTTTCCTTTCCATATTAAATTTACTCATTTCCTCACCTTTATTATCTTTAGTGGCAGCGTAACCAAAACCTGTTGCCCCTCCTATAATTAAAATTCCTGACATTAAAAGTATTACACTTTTTCTTTTCATAATTAAATTCCTCCTAATAATTTTTATACTATATATTTACTTCGCAATATTTATGCCAAAGGAAAAAATAAAAACTTGTTGAATAATATACCTTTCACTTTGTATATTTGTGAAAATAATGTAGGAAATACTACAGTTCCTGTAGCATTTCATTAAAATCCTATGGAAACTACATGGGCTAATAAAAATGTCAGGCGCTCCTATTTATTCACCTGACATAATAAAATCATCATATTCTCAAATAACTATTTAGACTTTGTGGATTTAGAACCATTACTTTTTTTATTTACATCACAGCATTCTAATCTTTCTGATCCAAAGTTCTTCTTATTTGCATCACTTATTTTTTTTATATAATCTTCAAACCACTTTTTCATTTTGTGCTCCTCCTTTAAATTTTCATTATCAGTTATAGTTACAGCTATTCACAATATGGACATGCTCTCCAATTTACATCTATCATTTGTCCACATTTCTCACACTTTCTTTTTAATTTTTCCTTACAATTTGGACAGTAATTATACTCTTCCTTTAATATAAAACCACAACTATTACAGCTACTTAGGTTTGAATTCACATTACATGAGCATGAATCCTCACCCTTCACAAAAATACATATGACTATGACAGATATGATTAATATGGCAAGCATCATGGTTTCTTCCCATCCCTTTCTAATTCAGAACCACAATAAGGACATGTTTTCCATTTTTCCTCTAGTTTAGCTTTGCAAAAACAGCAACTTTCATGTGCTCTCTTACGCTTATTTATCCATAATATTGTTAAAACTAGGAGTGCTATGGCCATATAAATTCCTAACAATTTCAGTCCATCTACACCTGTTCCACATGTGCTACCTCCATATATAAAGTGATGTTTGTTATTTTGAAAAAACATAAGTAGTAAAAGAACGAGAATTAATATTCCTGCCATTATTTTTTTCATCACGTGGCTTCCCTTCCTCATTTGTGTCTTTTCACACACGCTTAATTATTTTTTCTATTATTGCTATGGCCTCCACAGCATCCTCCACCTTTAAACATACGATATACTATAAATCCAAATAGGATAATATACAGTATTTTATAGATTATCATTATATACACAGCTCCCTTCATACTTAAATTTTGTTTATAATAACTTATATATATTGTAAATACTTACACTTACGCCTATAGTTATAAAGAAAATGGCTGATGCAACAACAATATGTTTAAACTTATCCATAGTGTATCCTCTCCCTTAAAGAGTTTGTATTTGTAATCATTCTGTATTTAATGCAAAAATAATGCCAACTTTAATAATAGAATTTTATTTTTTTATATGGACTGGCATCATTATTGCGTATAAACTTAAATAGGAAGGAGTGATTTTTATGGAAACAATAGGTAGAGTTGTAAGCACAAATAATGAATTTGCTAAAATTGAAGTAATGAGGACAAGTGCTTGTGGAGAAAAATGTAGCAGTTGTGGCGGAGGATGCAGCAAGACAGGCATGTATATAGATGTGAAAAATACTTTAAATGCAAAATCTAGTCAATTCATAAAGGTTGAAATAGAAACAAAAACTATAATGAAAGCAGGTTTTTTAGTATATATATTACCCCTTTTCATGCTAATCATAGGCGCCGTATCAGGTTATTATATCCATGGCCTATTTAATATGACTTTTCCTTCAGATCTCTTTAGTTTGTTATTAGGAGTACTTTTTCTAGGATTATCCTATGGCATAGTTAGAATATTTGATCGAAATTATAACTCTAAAGGAAAAATACAATATAAAATGACTAAAATACTTTAAATGTTCCATATAAAGTAAACTATAATCAAAAAAATTAAGGGTATTGCAGAATCATCTTTTAAATTTCGAATTCTGCATACCCTCAATTTTTTAATAAAGTTCTAATCAACTATTTTTATAGATTTTTCAATCCTTGTACTATTCTTTCATTATTTATTTAAAAATTCTCTAGCAATTCTAACGGCATTTTGATGTTTAGGCTCAACCCTATTACTTTTATGGGTCTTACTTAGTAAGAAATGAACATCAAAATGTCCATCCATATTATTGCCATTTATAAAATCTGAACCATGGGGCATACCTGCCATTGACCCTGGAATTTTCAGACCAGCAACTTCTACAACAATAGGTCTCCTTTTCCATGACCACTGATTATTGTATAGTGACTTCATAATTGCCGTATCCTCCTTTGTTAATGTTTCTGAATCTGCATGGTTAGTTCCATAAGTTCTTTTTATATTAAACTGTTTACCTGTTTGAACATCTGTAACTTTAACAACAGTCCCTCGAGGTATAATATCTTTTATTTTTCCAAACCAAGTCCATTCAGAAACTGGTGAACGACTTGCTCCTCGTGATACTTGAATAGATTTATTTTTTTTACTATTTAGCAAATTTAATGTTGCTGCCCCTACAACTCCATCAGCCGAAAGATTGTTCTCCCTTTGAAACTTCTGAACTGACGTCTTTGTTATATTCCCAAAGTATCCTGTTGCTTTACCATTAAAATAGCCTAATTCTCTCAATTTGTTTTGAATTGTTACAACAGATTGACCCCTTGCTCCTTTTTTCAGTATCTGGGTTGTATTATTAGTAGAGTGTGCATAGGCACTCATTCCTATAATAGGTTGTATCAATAAACTTAAACTTATAATCCCAGCAATTATTTTTTTATTAATCATTTGTTCCTCCTCATATTTTCACTTGTTAATAATTCTTTTCTCTATAATACTTTACAATCAATATATCTAATCCTTCACTTAACTTTATTGTTTTTTCATCTACTATCCTATTGTTTAATATTAATCTATCTTCCAGTTGTTTTCTAAGAGCATTGATTTGTTTAAGAAGGTTATAATTCAGTACCTTTTCCCCCATTTCTTCACTCCTTTATCCTGAGGCCTTCTTTCCTAATGGATTTATCATATACAATAACAGGTATATGATTGCACCCATATAAATTGTTAAATTAAATCCAAATCACTTGTCATACTCATTATGTTACTCAGATTTAGTTGTATAATAACAATTGCAATTCCAGTTAGTAGGAGATACATTGGAGATTTGTCTGTAAAGTTTTTTATCTTTTTATGACCACTCAAAACACTTCCAATACCACTACTTACTAAAATACTAAATAACATAACACTAAATGCTAAGGATGGGTTTCCAAAATACAATATCATCTTTTGAATAGTTGGAATCTCTACTAACATATAAGCTATTCCTAAACCCATAAAGTATTTAACCGGTTCCTTATGCTCTTTTCTATTTGCATATTTTATTCTTATTAGAAACCAAATAAATAGTATTCCCCAAAAAACATATTGAATCTGGGCAGGTAAAGTTTTTGTATAGTTGTAAAAGAATGGACTATCATCTTTAATAGATTTAACATTAAAGTTGATTTTATTTAACAATTCTTCATAGGTTATTTTTTTATCCTTTAGTAGCTTATATAATTCATTCTCACCACCTGGATAATGAATGACCTCTCTATTTTGAACTTTTGCAGTTTCCCTAACAATATTTATTTCTTCTTCTGTAAAAGGAGTTGATTTAAAAATAACCAGGGGCATTTTAACATTGCTTTTATGATTATTTTTATGTCGTTTGTCCATCCCATTTACAATAATAAAATAATCTGTAACATTTTCTTGTCTCACCCCCTTATGTAATAACACTTCTATTCCTGTATTTACGACCCTTAATAGGTCTAGATTATTATGCATCATAAAACTTAGCTTTCCATTTTCATTTAGATTGCCAAAATATTTTTCAACTGCTTCATAGGTATATATATAATTCTCTGATAATGAATACATAGTATTTTCTATAGCATTTGTCATTACCATGGAAAGGTATATATTGTCATATTTCTTGTTACTATTTTCAATAAAATTCCTACCATCTTGATTATATACATTTACTTCAGGTCTATTATAAATGTCTCCACTAAAATCCCTAAAACTATTTACAGCTTCAATAGTTGAAGTATTAATCTCCACTGCATCTATATTCTCACTTTCACCTAATAGAGCAAACAAAACATCCTTTCCTCCCCCAGAGCCAATTACCAGGGTATTATGGTTATTTCCAAATGCGAAGGGGATATAATTTACTTTCTTTTTAAGGTGCTCTATAGATTTTATATTTCCATCAAATTTAATAATAGGAGCTGATGCTCCACCATCTGTAACAATGATTTTTTCATTTTCATTAGTGGTCTCAATAACATCTGTCCTTGAAATGGCATCCCATTTTGTAAAGGGAATATCTTTTGGCTTTTCCTTACTATCCTTTAAATAACTGATTAGAGTGTTTGGGCTTAAATAATATGCATTAAAGGGCTTTTCCATTTGCTTTATTATATTAGCTTCCATGAAACCTGCTCCTAACAATAGGCTACACAATCCTAAAATAAGCATCTTTTTATACTCCTTGCAATGAACATAAATTAGGATTGATGCAATTAAAGACATAATACATACCACCACAACACTTCTCATAAATCCAAATTGATTCATTAAGGGTATCACTGCCAAACTCCCTAAGGATGACCCTACTAAATCCATAAAATATAGTTTATTACTATTCTTTTCATTTTCTTTAAACATACTTGAGATGACAATCCCTCCCATTACAAAGGAAATGGCACCTATAAGTGCATATAATATACTAATTTTCATAAATGGAAGATAATACATGGCACCAATAGATAATAAAATACTTATGGGTATCCAAACAGAATATTTTTTCAATAAATGTTCTGGTATTATTTTCTTATTTGCCTTTAGGATTTTATACGTATATATGCCACCAATACCGCTCCCTAAAATAGCAAATGATACTACTAAAAATACTAGATTTACGCTTAGAATAACAGAAAATAATCTAGTTAATAGTATTTCATACAAAAATAATGAAAATCCTATTAAAAACATGGCTAAATATAAGTATACTCTATTACTACATTCAATTTTATTTTGTGTTTTGGAATGTGACATTTTTGTCCTCCTTATTTTTAAATCTCATATTTTAAATTAGGCTTATAATCAAGTTTTTTATAAAAGCAAAACCTTAAACTATAGCACTTTCATTTTTATTAGTAATAACACTTCTAATCTGTGTTTTGCCATATAATATAATCCCATAAAATATATAAGCACATTTCATGCCAACATTAAAGCATACTATTTTAATTGGTTTCTATAGGATTATAAATTTATCATAGGATATGCTGTGGCAAATGGCACAATCCTATTATGATTTCCTACAGCTAAATAAATATATAAAGAATAAAACTCCCAAGTAATTTTACTTGGAAGTTTTATTCTTTATATATTTATTTACATTTTGTAAGTGTTCCTTATAGGTTTTACTAAATACGTGACCATTTTCTCCTAAGACATAATATAGATAATCATTATCTTCTGGATAAAGGGCAGCTTCTATAGAAGCTTTGCCTGGTGAAGCTATGGGACCAGGTGGAAGTCCTTTAAATAAATAGGTATTATACTTAGATTCAACTTTGAGATCATCATATGTTACTCTACTTATATTACCAGTACCTTTCATATTTCCATATATAACTGATGCATCTATTTGAAGGGGCATTCCTATTTTAAGTCGATTATATATTACTCCTCCTATGGCCTTTCGCTCTTTATCATTAGCTGCTTCCTTTTCAATTAAAGAAGCTATTGTAATAATCTCATTAATGGTAAGGCCTAATTCTTCTGCACGCATACGATGCTCTTGAGAAAATACGTCTTGAAGCTTATTAAACATAGTGTTTATAATATCTTCTTCACTAGATCCTATAGGAATATGATAAGTATCTGGAAACAAATATCCTTCTAACTGATAAAATACATATTCTCTTTCCATAACCATTGTATTTTTATTTAATATGTCTAAACCTGCATTAATAAATTTTTCTTTATTCACTAGATTATTTTTCTCTAATTTAAATGCAATTTGATACAGATTATACCCCTCTGGAAATGTCATAACAACATATTCAACACTTGGTTTTTCAAGTATCTCTAAAAGTTCTTGTAATTTAATTTTTCCAGGCAAAGAGTATTTACCCGTCTTTATCTTTTTCTCAAAACCTTTTAATTTTGCATATAGGACAAAATACTTATCTGAGGAAATAATATTATTTTCCTTTAGATTTCTAGATACCTCCCACAAGCTTGAACCTTCTTTAATATAAATGACAGTTTCCTTTTCATTAATAGTAAAATTATAGATTTTATATATACTAAAAGAAATTATACAACATATAATCAAGATCCCTATAAATATTTTTTTCTTCATATTACATCTCCAGTCAATTCATCCTAAAATTAGCTATTATTTTTTTTGTCCTCCATGGCAAGATCCTTTTTTTCCTGATTTCATCATCATAAACATCATGCCTATATGAAGCAATGGACATAATAAAAATGCAAGGGATGATAATATACCTCCTTTTATACCGAATAAGGGTAGGCCTGCTATGACAAGAATTGGCAATAAGCAGCATAACATCATCATTGCCCCATGTTTCATCATTCCTTTTTTCTCTACATCATTATTACCATTACACTCTTTATTATTCTTGTTTAAATTAACCATTTAATCTCCTCCTAATATGTTATTATATCTAACTCTTCTTCAGAATTACTCTGAAAAGTTACCATGATTTTATTTGGTAGGCAAACAATACTTTCATATTCCTTATTAATCCAACCTGTTTGTGAACATATGCTTTTAGGACATATAGCCTTATCCATTTTCAACATTCTAACACTTCCATCCTTCACCTCTATGTGTCCTGTATTATTATTAAATTGAAAATCATAAATCTTACCTGGCCCACTTTTTTCAATAGATATTTTCTTTATTATTTTATCCTCAATCTTAATGACTACATATTTTTCATTACTATTAGATCCTAGGACTGGTAAAGATACAATCCCTACAATACTCAAAATGAGTATTGAAATAATTAATACTTTATCGCCTATAGTCATTTATTTCCTCCTTATAGACTAATGTATATAATAATAGATCCCTGCCCCCACAATTCCTATTATTAATGTAAATAGATATTCGCCATTTGACACAGTTACTGTGTTATTTGATACATATTTCTCATCTATTTGTTCCTTATTCTTTATAATTCTACTTATAAAAATTGCCACAATTATAATAATAAGGCTAGTAATATGAGCTATAGTAAAAGGCTCAACCACAATAGGATTTGATCTAAAGAATTCTACAATCCCTCTTATAAGTGAAAATCCAATAATATACTCTATAAATAACTGTCCATTATATGTGATTTTATCTCTTTTTCTCCATAGATACGTAAATAGGATTAGGTCTAAAAATAATTCATATAATTGGGCTGGATGTAGTATTTGACCATTTATTTTTATTCCCCATGGATATATACTTTTCATGGGAATTCCAAATACATCACAACCTATCCTTCCAATAGCTTGCCCAATAATAATTCCTGGAGCAAAGGCATCAGCAGCACGCCAAAAGGATATATTGTTTTTCTTTGTATACCATAGGGCAAATAATATGCCTCCAATTAATCCTCCCTGTATGGATAAACCACCTTCTCGCACGAAAAATACTGCCTTTGGATTTTTTAAATAATAATCAAAGTTAAATGCTATAACATAGTACAATCTTGCACCTATTAAGGAAGCCATAATTGAATAAGTTCCTAAATCAAGGAGCTTATTATTATCTAAACCTTTTCTCTTTCCTTCTCTCATCATAATCCATAATCCAGTAAGTATTCCTAGAGCTATTGTTATACCAAAGAAATAAATACTAAAATGTCCAACAATAAAAATTTCTTTCAAAATTGCCCCTCCTTTCATACAAATCTATTTATGCAAGTTTACTGCCAATCACTTTATATAAATTTATTTTCTTGACATGGAAATAAAATACTTTTATCTTCATAATTCCTCCATAATCATTTTTTATAATAATTTTAAATAACAAATACATGTTAAAGGAGGAATTTTTATGAAAAAGATTTTAACTATGATTGTCATTGCTTCACTACTTACTCTTACTTTTGCTTCAATGGCTTTTGCTGCAGAGACAAATGAAACCCCTGAGTGGTACAAAGATATGCTTAAATGGAGAAAGGAGCAAGTTAACCAATCCGCCCAAGATGGATATTTAACTAAGGATCAAGCAGAAGCTTGGAACGAACACTTAGATTACATGGAAAAATGGCATAATGAAAATGGATTTAATACACCTGGCATGGGCTTTGGCGGTTGTCATGGAGGGTATGGCAATAGAACAGGATTTAGAGGTGGATTTGGTCCTGGTATGATGAATAATTATAATTTACAAAATCAATAGTTTTATAAAATAGCTATGGAATTATTCCATAGCTATTTTATATTTATATTGTTTTTTTATGAAACTAAATTAGATTTTAATATTCTAAAATAGGTTCTACAATCACAGTCAAAAGGAAATATATGTAAAAAACTTAAGAGTGTGTTAAAATTTATAAGGATATGTTTATTGGAGTTTATGACAACACATCTACTGTACTAACACAATCTGGAGGTGACTAATAAATGATTAGATTTAAAAGATTTTTCCTATTTATACTCCTATTTACCTGTATTTTATCTCTATCTTTTAGTGAAAGCTATGCTTTTCCTAAAGATAGTAAAAATTTTAAAGTGGTAGGTTATTATTCTGAAATATTTGAATGCCCTATTGATGAAAATGTTCAATTTGATAAGTTAACTCACATAATATATGCCTTTTTAATTCCAAATGAAGATGGTTCTCTAGTAGGAATTGAAAAACCGGAAAAACTAAAGGAATTAGTAGAAAAAAGCCATAAAAACAATGTGGAAATTTTAATAGCTGTTGGAGGATGGTCTTATAAAAATATTCCCCTTGATCCTACCTTTGAAAAGATGGCTGCATCCAGTGAAACTAGAGAAAGATTTATAGATAATATAATAAAATTTGTAGATGAATATGACCTGGATGGAGTGGAAATTGACTGGGAATATCCAGCTTTAGGAGAGTCTTCTCAAAATTACGAAAGTCTAATATTAGAATTAGGGAAAAAGTTAAAAGAAAAAGACAAATACTTAACGGCCGCACTTAATGGTGCCTGGTCTAAAACAGAAGGCCCTGCTGTATCAAAGGCTATCACAGATAAATGTTTAAAAGAAATTGATTGGATAAATATAATGGCTTATGATGCTAACAATGACCAACACAGTCCTTTTTGGTTTGCTGGTACTTCCATAAGCTATTGGATAAATAGAGGTATCCCAAGAGAAAGAATAGTAATAGGAGTTCCCTTTTATGCTAGACCTAGTTGGAAGCAATATAGGGATCTAGTAAAAGAAGATAGAGCAAATGCCTATAGAGATTATGCAAAGGGAGATTCTCTAGATTCTTATTATAACGGTATAAATACAATAAAAGAAAAAACTAGACTTGCCCTTAAAAATGCATCTGGTATTATGATTTTTGATATTAACGAAGATACTACTGATGATCTGAGTCTTTTAAAGGCAATAAATGATACTATAGATGAAGTCTCTTCCATGTCTAATGATGAATTCCACAAAAAAATATATTTTGTTATTAATGGCCATGAATTAACATTTAAAAAAGATGAAAATAGGGGAATGCCATTCATTGACGAAAATAATAGAACCTTAATGCCTATAAGAAAACCTCTTGAAATGATAGATGCACAAATTTCTTTTAATGAAAAAGATTATATTGTAACTGCTCAAAATGGTGATACAACTATTGAAATCCCTCTAGGCGAGGAGTATATTAAGATAAATAATGAAACACTAAAAATGGATACAAAGGCTATTATAAAAGGGGGAAGGACTTATATTCCTCTAAAATATGTATTTGAAGGATTTAATTACAATATTAAATGGCATGAAGAAAGTAGAACTATTTTAATAGATAACTAAAGTAGGAGAGGGGAATTTCCCTGTCCTACTTTAATTTTATTAGAATAGAATAATGTCCATATAACATTAATATATGAAAATGAGCATAACTTTAAATAAGCACATATCCAGTAAAGGCGGGATGACTTTTGAATTTTAGAAGAGTATTTTTTATTTTATGCCTATTCATACTATCTATTTTAGCTATATTTAGCTTCATATACTATACTAATAAATATGTTAAATATACAAATCCAAAGGAAGGTTATACTTTAAAATACCCTGATGATATGGACATTCATAACTCCTTTGGACATATAAAAACTATTATTGCTAATGAAGATGTGGAAATAGAAATATATTATGATAACTTTAAAAATACTGTTTCTTCACCTCTTGCTTATATGAACTATAGTAATAAATTTCTAAAAAACAATAAAGATCATATAAAAGAACTTGAAAAAACTACTTATGTAAATGGTAAAAGAACTCATTTATTAAAGTGGAAACGTAGTAAACTTACTAAAGTACAAAATGATAAAAACTATTATGTAAGTGCAGAAATTATAAATAACAAATATGAAGTTTATACAATTTTTATTAAATCTTCAAAACCCTTTAAAACTAGCCGTGACTATATGAATATTATAAGGAGTTTTAAGATCTCAGATAAAAATGAACACATGAATAATGCTAGCACAAATATATCATTTAAAAATAAAAATAAAATTTTAAATGAAGAAGCCATTTCATTTTTCAAAGAGTACTTTCTAGAAAATAACGGCCTCAAATGGGGCATTTATGAAAATACAGCCCCAAAGGACTTTGATTTTCTAAATGCCCTTGAGAAAAAACTCAATTATTCATTTAAATTTTTAGTTAAATATCAATGCTTTTCTAGTGGTGGTTTTCCCATGGAAGAAATGGTAAATGCACATAATAATAATCGACATGTAGTATTAACCCTTCAAACAATGCATTTAGATGGTACAGATAATTCTAGTGTAATGTACGATATATTAAAGGGAAAATATGATATTTTTTTAAATTCCTATGCAAAAGATATAAAATCATTTAAACACCCTATAATGTTTCGCTTAAATAATGAAATGAATGGAGATTGGTGTTCCTATTCTAGTTACTATTATTCTAAAGATCCAGATATATTTAAAGAAGTATGGAAATATGTCTATAGAATTTTCCAGTCTAATGGAGTAGATAATGTTCTTTGGGTATGGAACCCCCATGATATTTCCTTTCCAGGTTTTAAATGGAATCATTATTTGAATTATTACCCAGGAGATGAGTATGTGGATATAGTAGGACTTACAGGATACAATACGGGCACATATTATAGGGGTGAAAAGTGGCGAGGTTTTAATGAGATTTATATACCTATTTATAATGACTATATGAAGCATTTCAAGAAACCTTTTATGATTACAGAATTTGGGTCAAATTCGGTAGGTGGTAACAAGGAAGAATGGATTAATGAAATGTTTAGTAGTATTAAAGAATTTAAAAATATAAAAATAGCCATATGGTGGAATGGAATTGATTGGGATAGTAATATGAACCCAGCTAGAATTTACAGACTAGATCAAAATGAAAATATCATTCACCTTTTTAAAGATGGGTTAAAGGATTACAAATAATTTTACTTGTATTTAAAATAAGATGCATAATGAAGTAAACTCTTCATTATGCATCTTATTTATTGTTCTTGTAAAATTAACTTAATCAAGATGTGCTAATTATTTGCATTAATTATTTCGCTCAACTTGACATTTTCATTAATAAATCTTTCTCTACTCTTCTCACCTTTAACTCTTATTGCATTTTGAGGACAGTGATGGGTACATGCAAAACATTCCTCACAATGATGTAAAAACACAGGCTTGTTTTTAACCTTAATATTTTCAACTGGACATACTTTTTCACACATTTTACACCCATTACAACTATCCTCAACAGTGAAGTTTTTATCCGTTTTACCATGAGTTCTCTTATATACGATCTGAGCAACATCTGTTAATGTATTAGTCAGAAATCCTGTATTCTTAATGAATTTTTTTCTTGAATTAATATCCTCAACTATTTTTGCAAGGTTTTCATCAATCTTTTTCTTAGGTTCATTGAGTTTTTGTTTTTCCATATCAAACAGCTTCAGATAATTATCCACCATGAGAATGCTATTTAGATATGATAACCTAACTCCATATTCATTAGCTATCTTCTTAAAATGATTTAATCCCCCTGCTGCCTTATTGCCATATGACATTATTCCAAAAATATACTCTGATTTTAATGTTGCTTTCTGAAGAAATTCTTGAACCATTCTTGGTGTCCCTAAATAATAGCAAGGAAAGATTATTCCAATCTGATCGTCTTCAAATTCAAGATTTCCTTTCTTTAATATTTTAGGGATTGAATACAGTTCACCACCAAGTTCTTTTCCTATAGCCAAATTATTGCCTGTTGAAGTTAAATAGAATATTTTCATTTTTTCCCTCCACTAACTACAGATTTTCTAGGCTTTTTATTATTTTAATAGTCTTTTTTAGATTCTCCCTTATTTTAATGTATTTCCAAATTGTTCATAGAATCACGCTAAAATATTAATCAATGCTTGAAACTACATTTTACTTTTTCCACCATTCTGAGGAAGGTACTGATTTTCCCAAAATTACAGTTTCTCCAATTTTAGGAGTAGTCACACTAACATTCAAAGAATTTGCCTCTTTAAGTAATCTTTCAACAGGTTCGTCCCAAGGGTGCAATGATAATTTAAAAGCTCCCCAATGTATTGGTAATAATAATTTCCCTTTTAGATCAATGTGAGCCTTTACAGTTTCTTCAGGCATCATATGAATTTTTGACCACGCTTCATGATACTGTCCACATTCAATCATAGTTAAATCAAAGGGACCAAATTTTTCACCGATTTCTTTAAAACTTTCACTATATCCAGAATCACCACTAAAGAAAATATTTACGTCTTTCCCTTTTATAACCCAAGAAGACCATAGGGTACTATCTCTATTAAACAATCCCCTTCCTGAAAAATGGCGTGATGGAGTAGAAATAAAAGTTAATTCCTCAAATTTTGCTTCTTGCCACCAATCTAACTCCACAATTTTTGTCTCTTCTACTCCCCAGGATTTCAAGTGTGCACCAATACCAAGTGGTACATAAAACATTTTCACCTTATCTTTCAACTTCTTGATAGACACATAATCTAAATGGTCATAATGGTCATGAGATATTACTACAGCATCTAATTCTGGAATTTCATCTATTCCCATTGGAAGATTAGTACTAAATCTTTTTGATCCTAACATAGGATGTGGCGCTGGCACTTCACTTAGCATTGGATCTAAAAATATTTTTTTATTGTTAATTTCAAGTAATAAAGCAGAGTGTCCAAACCATATAACTTTAACATTATCTCCCTGATCTTCATTGTAAGAAACTAAATTACTGTTTTCAACTGGAACAGAAAAGTTAGGGGTTGTGTCTTTACTAGTAAAATACTCAATAATCCACCTTAAATCAGTACTTGTCATAGAATGAGTATCTTCAATGTTTTTGAATTTACCCTTTTGAAAGTTTTTGGATTTCTTAATCCTCTCGTAGTCTTTTTCCGTAAGTTTTCCTCCAAATTGAGGAGAAAATTCCATGAATAATACTCCCATAGTTAAAATTAGTATAAGTATTGAAGACATAATTATTAATAACATCTTTATTTTATTTCTCCTTTTATAATTACTTCTTATTTTTATTGACATGTTTGTTTTGCTTCTCCTTTTATAATTGGTTGTCACCCAAACCGACTAGTCACTCTATTATGTTATCAATTCTTTTTTGTTGTGTCAATAAAAATTAATATTTCCAGTAAAAAGAAGATGCAAGATAGAGTAAGTTCTCCATTATACATCTTCTTATTTATTCATATTCTTCTTGTAAAATAAAATCATGAAACAAATTTCAACTACTTAAAATGGTCCAAAGTTTATAAGTGCAGCTCCTATTAGTAGTAATATGGCCAACGCCCATACCATAATCATAAAAGGAAAAATAAATTTAAACCACTTGTTAAAAGATATTTTAGAATAGATTAGGAAAGCAACTAAACCTCCTACAGTTGGGTAACAAAGGTTTGATAATCCATCACCAAATTGAAAAGCCAATATAGCTATCTGTCTATTTAAATGTATTATATCAGCTACTGGAATAAGTATTGGTAAAGTTACCATGGCCTGCCCACTACCTGAAGGAATAAAGAAGTTAATCAAAGTTTGAACTGCAAACATACCAACAGCCGTTATAGCAGGAGGCATTCCCTTTAATAGAGATGATATTCCGTAAACAATAGTATCTGCAATATGTCCGTCTGTCATAACCACATTTATACCTCTGGCTACACCTACAGCCATAGCTCCAATAAATATTGCTTTTCCACCTTCTAAGAGTTCATCAGCTATCTTATCACTATTGTATCCAGCAAATTTACCTCCTATTATGGCTCCTATTATATAGGTAGCACACATTTGAGGAATTCCCCATTTCCATTTCAGTGCACCCACTACTATGAAAATAATTGTACCAATAAAAGTAAGTAGTATTAATTTATGTCTTGAAGTAAATTCTACTTTTTCATGGTTATTTTCTATTAAGTGCTTTGTATCCATACCATATACAATACTCTTGGTAGGGTCACTTTTTATTTTTTTTGCATATCTCAATACAAATGCTATTGAAGCCGTTAAAAGTACTCCAAGTACGACTAACCTATAACCAAATCCTGAAAACATTGGAAGTTCTGCTACGCTTTGACCAATACCTACAGTCCATGGGTTTGAAGGACCCGCTGTCCAACCAATGGCAATTGGAACTAATGAAATACATATACCTACTAAGGCATCATAGCCTAGTGTAAGGGCTATGCCTATGCAAAGGGGAGCAAATGGAATGGCAGCTTCCAGCATGCCAGGAAAACCTCCAAGGAATGCAAAGAAGACCATAATTGAAGCTAATACCCATGAATCCTTTTCCTCACCTATAGTATCCGTTAGTTTTAAAATTGCAGCTCTTATGGCTCCTGTTCCATCAAATAATTTTATTGCACCACCTATGATTAATATCATAATTATTAAAAATGACCCGGATTGAATTCCCTTTGGAATTGCCATAAAAACGTCGAAAATTCCTACTGGGGTATTATCAATGTAATGGAAGCTTGTAGGATCTACAACTTTTCTACCATTTACTTCAATTCTGTTATATTCTCCTGCAGGAACTATATAAGTTAGGATGCCAACGAAAACTATAATTGCAAAGAGAAGTACAAATGCATGGGGAAATTTAAATTTACCTTCTTTTTTAGCTTTTGAATCAACCATGAAAAAAACCTCCTTATTATATTTATTTTTCAGAATATTCTTGTATATTAATGATACAAAATAAAAATGACACAATTATAGTTTAATTGTGTCATTTTTATGACAAATAGGTATTTTAAAGTTTATAGTTGTACCTTTTTCGTATTCAGAGGCTAAAAATATTTTGCCCTTATGGGCTTCAATGATGGCTCTAGATATAAAAAGACCTAGGCCATAGCCCTTTGTACTTCTATTTTCATTCACCCTATAGAACATGTTAAAAATTTTTTCAAATTCTTCTTTTTTAATTCCGATTCCATTATCTTTAACGATAAAATTGATGAAGTTTCCGTGTTCTATTATTGATATATTAATCTCAGTACCTGGTATAGAATATTTTATAGCATTTGATATTAAATTATCCCATACCCTATTAATTTTTATTATATCTACATTTATTCTTGTGGAAGTATCCTGTATATGTATTTTCCCTTTAAATTTTCTATTGGAGTTTTCAATATAATTTTTAGCATTTTTTAATAGTTCATTAGCAAAATCCTTCGCATATACAGAGCTTTTACCTAAAATAAGTGACTTGTTTACTTCATAGGCCGAATCTAAGATGTCGGAAGTTATATTTTCTATTTGCTCAGCTCTTGAATGTATTCTATCAAGATATTCAGCTTTTTTATTTTCTTCTTCAATAATTCCAAGCTTTAGTCCCTTTACATAGCCTTTAATTAAGGTTATTGGGGTTTTTAAGTCGTGGGATAATAAAGAAATAAAGTCTAAAGTACTATTGTAAGTTTCTTCAAGGTGAACAGATAGTTTTTTTGTATTCATTGCCAACAAATTGCTTTCATATCTCATACTTTGAAATATTTTGTTTAAATTAGTTCTCATTTTATCCAGTTCAGTACTTAAAATAGCAATTTCATCATTAGTTTCAATATTTATTTCATTGGATAGGTTTCCATTGGCCAAAAGGGATATGGATTTAATGAGTGATTCTATTGGTTTTGATATGGACTTTCCAACCATGAATCCCGTTATAATTATTATAGTTATACATATAAAAAGTACTATTAAAAAATATGTGAGCATATCTCTAATAGGCCTATGGAATTCTGATTTTGGTGCAGTCAATATAATTTTCCAGTTGTAGGGTTTTATCTGAGAATGGGCAAGAAATTGTTCTTTTCCTTCAAATATTATTGTTTCAATTCCAGAGCTATTCTTATTAATACTTTCTAATGTGTCATTACTAACATTATTAAATAGTGTACTAATAGATTTCATAACATAGTCCTTGTTTGGACTAGCTAGGACATGACCTTTTTCATCAACTAATATGGCATATCCTGTATTTCCATAACTTATGTCGCCAATTTGATTTATAATTTCATCTATTGGGATGTTTGCTGCAATTACCCCTTTGGTATTTTGTACACTTAAATGACTAGCTATTGAAGTGACCAATTGATTCTTGTTTTTATCCAAATAAATGGGTGTACTTACTAAAGTATCTCTTTCAATAGCCAATTGATACCAGGGCCTAAGTGAAACATGATAGTTGTGGGGCGGTTCCCAACCCATTGCATCTATCAATTTATTGTTTTCAAACCCTATAAATATACTATAAAAACTTTCATAAGCCTTGCTGGAAGTGTAGAGTATTTTTCGAATTTTTTCTTCGTCAAACTCTTCTAAGCTTGAAATCTGAGCAGATGTATTCTTTAGTATAGCCGACCTTTCATTTATCCAAGATTCGATGATCTTGGCATTATATTTGGCAGATTCCAAACCAATTTCCCCTGCTTGTTTGGAAGTGGTATCTAATAATACAATTAAACTGGCAACACTAATAAAAAGAGCCGTCACAATACCTACCAATAATAATGTAGTGGTAATCTTTGTTCTAATTTTAATTATCTTCAACATTCTTATCACTCTACCATTTTATTTTAGTTTTGCTTCAAAAACATACCCTACTCCCCATACAGTCTTTATATATAAGGGGTTATCTGGATAGTCTTCAATTTTCTTCCTAAGTCTTTTTATAGTTGTAGTAACTACATTTTTGTCATAATAATTGTCATTCCAAACGTTGTCTAGTAGTTGGTTATGACTTAAAACTAGATGTGCATTTTCAATAAGATATAATAGTAGTTTAAATTCCTTTGCTGTAAGATTTGTATCCACATCATTTTTTAAAACCTTATAACTATTTCTTAACACTTTTATATCATTAAAAGAAATAATATCATCATTTATCTCAGCTTTCGTTTTATTATAATCCATATACCTTCTAATATTGGCTTTTGCCCTAACTATTAACTCAATTGGATCAAAGGGCTTTGTTATATAGTCGTCTGCTCCAACTCCAAATCCAAGTATTATATCACTTTGAGAATTTTTACAAGTTAAGAACATAATAGGCACATTGCTGGATTCTCTAATCTTTTTACACAGTTCTATTCCTGTCATTCCATCCATATTAATATCAATTATTAACAGACTAATTGTATCATCAAATTTTTCTAGCGCTTCCTCGCCGCTAAAAGCTTCAACAACTTGAATATCATAAATCTTTGTAAAGTCTTTAATCATATAAATGATATCTTTTTCATCGTCAACAATCATTATTTTACCCATAATTGATATCTCCTTAATTGTTTTCTGTATTTAACTTATCTCCTAATTCTTCTTCATTTGAACTTCTTCACTATAAATCTATCATACAAAATTCATTCATATTTGTCCAAGATAATTAAAATACCTATTACTAAATTAATATATATTATTATGCATAAAAATAGGCGTATAGCTTTATAATTGCTACGCGCCTATTTCTCTTGAGCTTACATTTTCATTAATAATTTCTTCTCTACTTTTCTCTTTACAGTTGCTATTTAAAAGAAATTATAGAATAACTTTATATTCCACATGCTTAGGATTTGGAAACTTATCTATAATATCAATTTCTATCTCATTCCCTTCAAAGTAATGCTTTGTAGATTTAATTATTCGCACAATTTTTTCCGTACCTATATCAAAGTATAGCCCTATACTTGGAAAAGGAATTACTGTCACACTATATTTTCTTAATTTGTCAGCAGTAATGATCGTATGCATAATATGTTCTTTTACATAGGCTATATATTGGTCTTCCATATTTTTATCAAAGTAATCTTTTAATCGATCTTTTTTATTTTGTTGTATCTGCTGTTGAAGTTTAATTGATTTTTCTATTTCAGTTCTCATTCCCATAAGAAGGCCTCCCATACATTTTAATAATCACTATTGTGCTACAGCTTTTCTTCTATTTTTCATTTTTTCCATGAATCCTTCAACCAAGCTATATACAACAGGTATGACAATCATGGTTAAGAATGTAGATGCCATAAGACCAAACATAAGGGATATGGCCATAGGTCCAAATAACCCACTTCCTGATAAGGCTAAAGGTACAAGACCTATTACTGTAGTTGTTGCACTAAGGATGATGGCATTAAATCTCTTTCCTACTGCATCTATACACGCATCATCAATACTATCTCCTCTTTTTCTAGCATCATTAATATATTCTATTAACAATATACCGTTTTTAACAACTAGCCCAATCAATGCTATGATTCCTAAAAAGGCCGTTAATGACAGAGGCTTGTTGAAGATAAATAATCCTGTTACTGAGCCTATTAGGGATAATGGTATGGTAATCATTATAACTAGAGGCTGCATAAATGATTTAAATTGAATAACTAATATTACATATATAATGAACATGGCAAATACAGCTAGCAATCCTACAATTCCAAAGTTTTCGCTAATATCTTCACGCTCACCTGCAAAATCAATCTTAACTCCTGATGTGTCTAGTGTTGGTAGAAGTTCAAATTCTATAATGTCTTCTATAGTTGCTGGACTATATCCTGGCAGTTCATTTGCCAGTAATTCCACCGTTTGCTCTCTGTTAAAGGTTTTTATTGTATCATCTTTTTTGCTATAAGTAACCTTAGCAAACTGTTTTAGTGGTATTTTATTATTAGTCATGGAAGATTTTATGCCTAAATTTTCAAGCTCCTCCACACTATGAATATCACCTTTTACTTTAATGTTGTACTCATTACCATCTCTTCTAAATACGGAAGAGGTACTTCCATATAATGCAACATTAATTTGTTTTTGTATATCGTATTTTGATATGCCTAAGTTACTTGCTATATCTTCGTCCACATCCACATTTAACTCATAGGTCTTATCTTTCATGTCATGACGAACATTTGTGGTTCCCGGTATTTTTCCTATTTCATCTTTTAATAAATTAGCTACTTCTCTTAATCTATCTAAATTATCACTGGAAAGTCTCAATATGACCTTTGCCTCTGCTGGTTTGGCATTTGCAAGAAGTTTAGCACTACATTTCCCTCCAGAAATATTTGCATCTAATTTATTTTGAATATAATTCAGAAATACAACTTTATCTTCAAATCTTCTATTCTTTTTATCTCCTAGATCAAATTTACAAAGCATCTGCCCGTAATCTTGAGAAGGAGTTGCCACTGGTACTGTTATATAGTATTTTGGTAGACCATTTCCAACGGAAACTGTATAATTTGTAATTTCCGGTTCCTTAGATAACAATTCTACTACTTCATCTGTTAATTTTTCTGTAGCATCTATGCTTCCACCTATTTCCGTATTCATTTCTATATATAAAATGTCCTTATCCGCATAAGGGAAGAACTCTGATGGTAATTGAGGCATTAATACATTCATAACTAAAATTAAGGCTAAAAATGTTACTGCAATTGTACTTTTTTTCCATTTTAATCCAGTCTTTAATGTATTTTTGAAAAATAATCTTAGGGTCCCCTCTTTATCACTTTTCTTTTTACTTGGTCTAAAGGCAATTGCTGACATAGCCGGTGTGATGAACATGGATACAATATAAGCTGCAATAATGGATATAATCAACACTCTAGGAATAGATCCTAAAAACTTACCAGCAGCTCCAGGCATACCTAGTAACGGTGAAAATGCTGCAATGGTAGTAAGTGTTGCCGTAAAAATAGGAATAGATGATACGGCAGTACCATTATAGGCTGCATCTAGTCTACTTTCCCCTTCATCTATCTTTACTTGTATAGTATCACTAATAACTATGGCATTATCTACTAATATACCTAGAGCAACAATCAATGCCGTTAGAGACATTTGATGTATATATATTTTCATTAAATACATTACTCCAAAGGTCATGAGTATAGATAAGGGAATAGCTGTAGATACAACTAGTGCATTCCTAAGACCCATTCCTAAAAATACAACAATTACAACAAGTACAATACCTTCTACTAAATTAATCATGAAATCATTAACAGATTTTGCCACGTCATCTGGTTGATAGATAATTTCCTCAACAATTAAATCTTCAGGTAACTGTCCTTTTACTTTGTCTAGGGCCACACGTACATCTTTTCCTATGATAACGACATTTTTGCCCTTTTCAAAATATCCTGTTAAAAGTACTGTATTTAATCCCTTTTGCTTGTATTTTTCTACACCATCTTCAAGATCCATATAAACATTTGCAATATCAGATAATCTCGTTACAACTCCCGTATCCCTTGCCACGAATATGATTGTATTCTTTATATCTTCTATGTTTCCGTATATTCCAGGAGTCTTAACCGTAATCTCTCCAGACTTATACTCTATTTTTCCAGATGGAATTTCTATATTTTGTGATTGAATAATATTATTTACATCTTCTATGGATAAGCCTAATTGATTAAGCTTTCCCACATCTATATCTACCTTTACTTCCTTATCTACTTCCCCTTCGATTTCGAATTTTGTAATACCATCAATTCCTGTTAATCCATCTTTAAATAATTCTCCAAAGGATGCTAACTGTTCATAGGAATAATTTTCTCCTGAAAGACTGATGATAATACCTGCTGTGGAAACAATATCCGTATTGATTTCATTAACAAAGGCTCCATTAGGCAGTTCTGATTCTGCATCTGCTACTGCATTTCTTACATCCTGCATGGCTTTATCATAATCTGTGTTTGCGGTAAACATTGGTACAATAATAGATAATCCCTGGTTTGATATTCCCTGAATTTCATCTATTCCGTCAAGTTCTGCTAATTCATCTTCTATTTTACTAGTTACTAAATCCTTCACATCTTTAGGTGATGCCCCTGGGTAAGGAGTAATGATCATAGCTGCTGGAAAGGATACATCAGGACTTTCTTGTCTTGGCAATACATAGTAAGCATATGACCCTAAAAATGCAATAATCACTGCTAAGAATAGGGTAACTGTCCTTTCTTTTATGAGTTGCTTTATTAATTTATTCAATGACAATTCCCCCTATTCTACAATATTTACCTTTGAACCATCATTTAAGTTTTTCATTCCACTTATAGCTAATAGTTCTCCTGGTTTTACTCCTTTTATCATTACTTTATCTTCGTTATTTTTTAGGAGTGTAACAGTTCTCTTGAAAGCTCTATCTTCCTTTACAACATATACATAATCTTCTCCATTTGAAAATATGGACTGCATAGGAATCCAAACTCCATTCTCTTCTCCCACATGGAAAGATACCTTGGCGATAGATCCTAACCTATAATTTTTATCTTTAACATATACTTCTCCGTTGTATGTTCTCGTTGCTTGATTTGGCGCTTCATCAATATTTGTAATGACTCCATTTGCCATTTCTCCATCTATATCAATAGTAGCTTTTATACCTGTATTGATTTTATTTAAATCCTTTTGGGCTATTCCTACATTAATGATTTGTTCCATACTCCTTACTTGAACAATTGTCACATAGGACATGGCAGGAGGTGCAATTCTTTCTCCTTCTTCATGGGGGATATCTACAACAATTCCATCTTCTTTTGCATAGATGGTTGACCCATCAAGATTAAGAAGAGTATTTTCATAATTAACTTTTGTAGCATCATATTGGGATTTGGCTTGCTTGTATGTGGCTACTGAAGTGTCCCTTTGTAGTTTTATTTGCTCATATTGGGATTTTGATAAACTACTTGCTTCATATAATTTTTCCATTCTTCTGAACTGATCTTCGTTATACTTCATAGCATCTTCAGCTTTTTTTACATTTTCTTCTGCCGATACTAAATTTGCTTTTGCAGCATCTAATTGAAGATTGATATCTTCCATGTCTAATGATGCTAATATATCTCCCTTTTTTACCTTATCTCCTTCTTCCACATAAACTTTAGCAAGCTTTCCACCTGTCTTAAAGCTGTAATCTATAATGCTTTTAGAATCTACCGTTCCAATATAACTAAGGGAAACAGAGTTCTTTGTTTCCTCAATCTTTTGTACTTTCACAGCTCTTACTTTTTCTTCTGGTTTTATTCCATCTGCCTTTGCGCATGCTGACAATGATAACAACATACTACTAACCATAAAAATTGCTAAGAATTTTTTTATCATTATTCCACCCTCTCTTTATTCATATATTTAAAAATTACATAATCACAAAATTAGAATATACACATAATGATTGACTAATCAGTCATTATGTATTTAAAAAAATAATAGTCATCATTTAATTTTATGTATTGACTATACTTCTGTGGTAATTACTATCCAATGTTTTATAAAATACATTCAATCTGTTTACATTATATATTCCTCCTTCCATTTATTTAAATTATAATTTCTATAAAAAAACAATTTATGATTGACTAATCAGTCACCACAAAACAAAAAATTATTATCCCTTCACTAACTCTATTTATTGATTTTACTCCTATAATTCCTAAAGGCCAATACCTTGCCACAACATATTAAAACTTTCTTCTATAACATCATCCATATCTTCATTCTCATTTTCCAACAAATATCTAGTAGTATGGCTTAGTGCACCTTCCATGCAACAGCATATTAACTTTGTATTCTTATATCGAAACATCCCATGACTAATTCCCTTATCTACCAAACCATGTGCAAATCTAAAAAGCTCTTCTTTTTTCTCTTTGCCAATATTATTAATATATGGTGAGTGAGCAAATTGTTCCATAAACTTAAACATCTCTGGACGCTTAAGGTGCCATCTAATTGCATTAGCCCACAGATATTTCATAGTTTCTTTAACTGATAAATCTTTATTAAGTTCTTTAAAAACACAGTCTCTACATCCAGTTATATGCTCTAAATAAAGGGTATTAATTAACTCTTCTTTCGTACTAAAATAGTTAAACAGTGTTCCATTGGAAACTCCAGCTTCTTTTGCAATTTTTGAAGTTGGTGTTCCATGGAATCCAAATTCATTAAATAACCTTAAAGCTGCTTCCATAATCATTTCTTTTTTATCCAAATTATTTCACCTCTTATGCTAATCGCTCTTTCATTTTATCCATTCTTTTTATTTTTGTCAATTACAATTATATTGTCTAGCCCTTATTCCTAATTTAATAGATTCCCACTATTATTTATAAAAATATACGTATAACAACCTATCGTTATACGTATATTTCCCAACTTTATTTTAATTTAACACATATAAGTTTATTTTAATAATTCTGCTAAAGCCTTTGTATATATGACAGTCATTTTCATCAAATGATCTATACCTATATATTCATCCTTTTGATGAGCAAGCTCTACTTGCCCAGGAAATAATGGTCCAAATGCTACTGCATTTTCCATACTTCTAGCGTAGGTTCCTCCACCTATAGTTATTGGCTCCCTATTGTCTCCTGTTTCTTCTCTATATACCTTCATCAATCTCTCTATTAGTGCATGATCCTTTGGCATGTATATAGGTGCCATATAATCAGTCTCAACTATATCTATGTCATATGTATTAGTAACAGATTTCATACCATCATATATGGCATCCTTTTCATATGTAACTGGATATCTAACATTTACAGATACTTTAATTTCATCATCACTAAAATCTATTACTCCCACATTAAATATTAATTTTCCTGATTCCTTATCTTCAAATCCACAGCCTATAGATTGGCCATAGTATTCCATACCAATTTTGTCCTTATAGAAATTAATGAATTGGCCTACTTCATCATTCATATCTAAAGTATCTAAAAATACCATTAATTTTGATATGGCATTGTCACCACTCTCTGGTAAACTTCCATGGGCTGATACTCCATAGAATTTAACTATAGTAGTATCTCCTTCTTTTCCTGCATCTATTTTGATATTATTATTTTTTCCATATTCATATACTAAATTTAAGTCTAAATCCTTAACGTGAGCTTCAGCATAATCAGGAACCATGTTAGGTCTATTACCACCCTTTATTTTGGTCACTCTACATTCCCTATTTATTTTCTTAACTAAATCAAACATTAATATGCCCTTTTCTCCATGGATAGCAGGGAAATCTGCATCAGGTGTAAAAGCCATAGTAGGAACTTCTTCCCTTTCTAGATAATAGTTAATTCCTTCCCATCCACTTTCTTCATCTGTACCAAATATTATTCTAATTCTCTTATTCAGTGGAATACCACTATCTTTAATGGCTTTCATGGCATATATGGCACTTATGGCAGGCCCCTTGTCATCTATAGTTCCACGTCCATAGATTTTATCATCATGAATTTTAGCCTCATATGGAGGATATGTCCAGTTATCTCCTTCTGGTACCACATCTAAGTGAACTAGTATTCCTATCATTTCACTACCTTCACCAATTTCCCCATAACCTGCATAGTTGTCCACATTCTTAGTTTTAAATCCAAAACTCTCACATAAACTAAGGGCATAATTTAAACAATCATTTACCCCTTTACCAAAGGGCATGTCCCCGTCTGGTTCTGCCTTTACACTTTTAATCCTAATTATTTCTTGGGTACTTTTAATTATGTCCTCTTTAAGATCAGTAATTCTTTCCTCTAGTCTCATACTTTCACCTCTGTTTTATATAGTTACTTTCTATATTCTAATTTTTTCTTATTTTTCCTCTTTTAAGCAAAATAATACCCACATAAGGCTTATTCAACCTACTTGTGGGCATTAGGGCAAAAGTTATACTTTAATGAAAACTTTTCATCTTCATGTTGAACTTTAAATTTAACTTTAACTACATGCTCATTTACTTTAAGTCCATCATGAGAATAAAGGTATATTTCAACTTCATCATTAACTTTAAGATTAACTTTAACTTTATGACCTATATTAAATACATCATTTACCTCTGAACTAATAAATAAATATTTACTTATGAGTTTATCTGAACAATCTAATGTTAAATAATAAAGTTCTTCATTAACTTTATCCTTAACTTTAACTTTATGAAACTCCACATATATTTCTCCCATATACCCTTGTCCAATTATGGGACCTAAGTATATGCCTTTTCTAATAGAATCCTCTTTATATAAATAAAAATAATTCTTTCTGTCACTTGTATCCACTGAAAAATCATAATACATGCAAACACACTCCTTACTGGTTAATACATATATATGATACAAGCCCTATCTATGGAACACTTAATCTACATAAAAAATGAAATATTATAATTAATGTTCCACTTTATGTTTGATAATTATCTAACTTTTTAAGTTTTTACTTTTTATGAAAACACCTCTTATAACTTCTAATTACTCACTTACAAGAATTTAGCACAAAAAGACAACTTTCGTGCCATAAGAAAGAATATTACAAATATTGAATCTTTGTTGACATTTTCATATTTCTTGTTATACAATCACTTTAAACAATTCTATACGGAACTTTATGGTATTTTTAGTCTTTTAATTACAGGCTAAAAATTTAAAAGGGAAGTTTGGTGAAAATCCAACACGGTCCCGCCACTGTAATAGGGAGTAAACCTATGTTATACCACTGTTTTTATTTAAAAATGGGAAGGTATAGGTTTATGATGATCTTAAGTCAGGAGACCTGCCATAAAGATAAACGCCGTAATTACTCACGAGGATGAGGAGGTGTTATGATAAGGTCTTATGTAAAATAGCCATGCCTATTTTCACTACCTATTTGTAACTAATCTCTCTTGTGATAAGGGAGATTTTTTTATTTCATTTTATTAAGGAGGATATGTTTTTATGAATTTTGATTACGTAAAATTCGTCACGGATCCATTTGTACTAATATTTATGTCTGTCATATCGGGTCTAATTATAGGTAAATTTCAATACAAGAGAATCAAACTAGGCAATTCAGGTGGATTGTTCACAGGACTCTTTATTGGATGGTTTACTTACAAGAAATATGTAATTCCATATACTAATGATTCATCAATGCCTGCTTATGCACAAAAAATACTTTCAAATGGATTAGTTCCAAAGGAATTATTTTTATTTACCCTAATCTGCTTCATTGCATCTGTAGGTCTTTTAGCTTCCACAGATATAGGTAAGGTAGTAAAAAAATATGGTTTTAAATTTATGCTACTAGGTTTCCTAATTACCCTTACAGGAGCCCTTAGCTGTTATATTGTTTCTCTTTTAAATAAAAATATAAATATTTTTGCATTATCTGGTGTTTATGTGGGTGCATTAACAAGCTCTCCTGGATTAGCTGCCGCCCTTGAATCCGTTTCAGCTTTAGGAAAAGGTACAGAATCCATGGTAGGCCTTGGATATGCAGTTGGCTATATTCCTGGAGTAATAGTAGTTATATTCTCTATGCAGCTTTTACCTATAATATTTAAAATTGACGTTGAAAAGGAGAAAATTTCTTTCATACGTGAAATGGATAATGAAAAAGAAAAGATAGATTTAGACAATCTTAATTTTGAAATACTGCCCTTTTTATTTGTATGTATAGTAGGTTTTTTTATAGGACAAATAAAAATTTATTTAGGACCTGCAATCAATTATTTTAGTTTAGGCTCTACAGGTGGAGTATTAGTCTCTGCCCTACTACTAGGCCATATAGGAAAAATAGGTTTCATGAATTTTAGAATGGACACTAAAATTCTAAGTGCCATAAGAGATCTAACCCTATCCATATTTTTATCTATTGTAGGCCTTAGATATGGTTATTCTACTTTAACTAATATTAGGGGTGAGGGATTTATCTTACTATTTGTTGCCCTTTTATGTTCTTTGTTTGCAGTTCTTATTGGATTCTTAATAGGACGATATGTCCTTAAAATAAATTGGATTATGCTATCAGGTGCAATATGCGGAGGAATGACAAGTACGCCTGGACTTGGGGCAGCTATCGATTCATCTGATAGTGATTATGTGGCAACAGGCTATGGGGCCAGTTATCCCTTTGCTCTATTTGGAATGATAATATTCACCATTTTATTACAAAGAACTGTTATATAAAATAGACCTTAATTGAAACGACCTATTGATTCTACAATATTAAAATTTTAGGAGGATATGTTATGTGTTTAGATAGAATTAGAAATAAAGATTTACTAGATAGGGTCTGTTCCCCTAAGGAAGCTGCTATGTTAATTAAAGACGGAATGAATGTGGCCACAAGTGGTTTTACTCCTTCTGGATATCCTAAAGCAGTACCTATGGCATTGGCAGACTTAGTAAAAGAAACGGGTGAAAATATTAAAATCAATTTGTATACGGGTGCCTCTGTAGGTGAAGAATTAGATGGTATATTGGCAAAAAATAATTTATTAAATAAAAGACTTCCTTACCAAACTAACGAGAGTTTAAGAAACTCTACAAATAATGGTAATTGTGAATACTTAGATATGCACCTAAGTCACGTTCCCCATTATACTAAGCTAGGATTCTTAGGAAAAATTAATGTGGCAATTATAGAAGCTGTTGCCATAACAGAAGAAGGCCATATAATTCCTTCTACTTCTGTAGGAACTTCTCCAACTTATATACAAATGGCCGATAAGATTATTGTGGAAATAAATACTAGTCAACCTCTAGAACTAGAAGGTATGGCCGATATATATATGCCTAAAAAGCCACCCTTTACAAGGGCCATTCCAATAATGATGCCTAATGATAGAATAGGAACTTATTCTATCCCTTGTGAAATTGATAAAATAGCTGCCATAGTAGTTACTGATATAAAAGATAATGTAAGGCCACTGGCCCCTATAGATCCTATATCTGAAAAAATTTCTCATAACCTTATTGAATTTTTAGAAAAGGAAGTGGAATCAGGAAGATTAACAAATGAATTACTTCCTCTTCAATCAGGAGTAGGTAGTGTGGCAAATGCCGTTTTAGCAGGGTTAAATAATTCCAGCTTTAGGAATCTAGTATGCTATACGGAAGTTATACAGGATTCCATGCTAGATTTATTAGATAGCGGTAAAGTTTTATTTGCATCAGGAACATCCATAACACCATCTAGTGAAGGTTTAGAGCGATTTAAGGAAAATATAAAATATTATAAAGAAAAAATCATTTTACGACCACAAGAAATAAGTAATCATCCAGAGATTATTAGGAGGTTGGGCATAATAGCCTTGAATACAGCCATAGAAGTGGATATCTATGGAAATGTTAACTCTACTCATATTATGGGTTCAAAAATGATGAACGGGATAGGTGGTTCAGGGGATTTCACTAGAAATGCATATTTATCCATATTCACCACTCCATCTGTGGCTAAAAATGGTGCCATATCTTCAGTAGTGCCTATGGTATCTCATCATGACCATACAGAACACGATGTTATGGTTATAATAACAGAACAAGGTGTAGCAGACCTTAGGGGTCTTAGTCCTAAAGAACGTGCCAAGTGCATAATAGAAAATTGTTCTCATCCAGACTTTAGACCACTACTTAGGGATTACTATAATCACGCTTTAAAAAATAAGTCTAAGCATACTCCACACACATTAGATAAAGCCCTAAGTTGGCATACTAGATTTATTAATACTAACACTATGCATGTGGATTAATATGAAATACTAACCATATTCATTCCTATATCTATAAAGCTCCATAAATGAAAAAATTTTGACAGTGTTGAACATAACAACATGGGTTATTCACTTAATATAGAATAGAAACCCCACATTATTATATACACACTATATTAAGTCCTACTTACTTCACTGTCAGAATTTTTTCATTTATGGAGCTAAAATAGTTCCACATAAATTAATTTTTCACCATTTCCTGTGTTTCTATAAAATAGTCATATATCTTTCTTTGATTAGTTTTTTTCGGATCAAATCCATTGAATACAAATATTTTATTAAGTATATATCCTCCACAAAGTGTAACTATAACAGTACCTATTCCTACTATTCCTCCTAGTAAATATCCTACAACTAATACGGTAAGCTCAATTGCTGGTCTTATATAGGTGGCACTAAGCCCTGTTATTTTTATAAGCCCTACCATAAGGCCATCCCTTGGTCCTGCTCCTAATTCTTGTCTAATATAAAAATATACACCATAATTAAATATTAAAAGCCCCAAGAATAAGCTCACAACTTTTAATGGATAAGTTTCTGGCCTCCAAATTATATGTACTTTATCTATCATGTCTATAAACATTCCTATAAAATACATATTTAGTATAGTTCCCATACCTGGATATATTTTTAAAGTTAGTGAAAATAGTATTACAAGTATTCCTATGATCTGGGTTACTCTACCGAATTCAACGGCAAATTTATTAACTAGGCCTAAGTTAAGAGTTCCCCAACTGTTCATACCTATGTTTGCACCCTTCATTTGAGCAATCCCATAGGCACATAAAAAGAACCCTATAAATAGACTCGGTAATTTCTTCATATCTTCTAACATCATTTCCCTATTTATTCGCATCATTAATTCCTCTTTTTTCTCTTCTTTTCCTATACCATAACATATCTAATTACATTTTCCAATAGATAAAAATCTCAAATTTAGCTTTAAACTAAATTTGAGATTTCTGTAAATTTTTTAAATTAATTGCTCCATTTCATCTACTAATTTTCCAAAGGTCTTAAGAGCGCTGTCTATTGGTTCTGTCTTAGTCATATCTACTCCAGCCTTTTTAAGCTGGTTAATTGGATAATCACTACCACCACTCTTTAAGAAATTAATATACTTGTCAACGGCACCTTGACCATCATTTAATATTTGATTAGATAAAGATATGGCAGCCGAAAAACCTGTGGCATACTTATATACATAAAAGGCATTATAAAAATGAGGTATTCTTGCCCATTCCATCTTAATTAAATCATCTATAACTATGTTATCTCCAAAATATTTTTTATTTAAGTGTCTATACATGTCACATAATGTATCAGTGGTTAAGGCCTGACCCTTTTCCACCATTTCGTGAGTCATCTTCTCAAACTTAGCAAACATGGTTTGTCTATAGATAGTTCCCCTAAACTGCTCTAAGTAGTGATTTAAAAGATACTTTCTTTTTTCTTTATCAGTAGTAGTTTTAAGTAAATGGTTCATTAAAAGGGATTCATTCACTGTGGATGCCACCTCAGCTACGAATATTTTATAACTTCCATAGGTATATGGTTGAGTACTTCTTGTATAGTAGGAATGTAGAGAATGACCCATCTCATGAGCTAATGTGAATACATCATTTATAGTGTTTTGATAGTTTAAAAGTACATAGGGTGCACTTTCATAACTACCAAAGGAATAGGCCCCACTAGTCTTGCCTTCATTTTCATATACATCTATCCAGCCTTCATCAAAACCCTTTTGCAATATATCCATATACTCTTTTCCCAAAGGAGCTAGACCATCTTTAACTAATTCTTTTCCCTCTTCAAATGGTATTTTAGCTTTCATTTCCTTTACTATAGGAGTATATAGATCATACATATGAAGTTCATCTACCTTAAGGGCTGCCTTTCTAAGTTCCATATACTTATACATACTTGGCAGGTGTGATTCTACCGTGTCTATTAAATTATCATAAACGGATAGGGGTATATTGTCACTACTTAAGGATGCATCTAATGCGGACTTGTATTTTCTAGCTTTAGCATAAAAAACATCCTTCTTAACACTATAACCTAGAGTTGATGCAATAGTATTCTTTTGGGCTTCATAAGACTTGTATAAGGCTTCAAAGGCATCTTTCCTAACTCTCCTATCAGTACTCTTTAGTAGGGTTGTATATCGGCCCTGAGTGACCTCTACTTCTTTACCTTCTTCGCCTATTATGGTCCCAAACTTAATATCAGCATTATTTATCATGGAAAATATGCTCTTAGGAGCAGATGATATTTCTCCCATTTGCGCCAATAGATTTTCTTCATTCTTAGATAAGATATGTTTCTTTTGCCTAAACAACTCATCAAAGAAAAAACCATATACAGAAAGCCTTTCATCTTCTTTCATATATTTATGAACAGTTTCTTCTGGAATTTGAGTTAATTCTGGAGTTATAAATGATAATTTACTTTGCACCTCCACCACTACAGATTGGGCCTTATCACTCATGGCTTGATATTCAGTTACCCTATTGTCTTCATCCTTCTTCATCCTTGCGTATACAAATACATTCTCTAATTTTCTAGATATTTCATCATCTAAATTGAGTACTGTATATAAGGAATCTGCACTTTCTCCCAACTTTTCTGCATACTGTGTTATCTCATTAGCCTTTTCTCTTATAGTTTCTATGTCCTTTTCCCATTCATCTTTACTAGAATACATCTTTTCTAAATTCCACTTATATTTGTCTTCAATTTCACTCCTTTTTGGAATAGCATTTTCATTATTTGATTTCAATTTATACCCCTCCTCTTATTGTGAATAAATTGTATATATATACTCCCAAACTGTTGACAAAATATGTAATATTACAACTTGCAATATATGTAATAAAATTTAAACAATGAATTGTATATTTAAAATTTATTATAGGTAATTAAATTTATCAACAACTTAAGGAAATTATATGTATATAATCTATTATAATTATTTATCCTATTTATTATGATATATATCCAAAAGTCTTATGATTACCACACATTATTTTACCTGTTTTCGTTAAATAATAAACTTTTGTGTAGATAATATACTTTTATAGTATAATTATTTTATACAGCTTTTGTAAGGAGGGGTGTTAATGGATATACACACACATTCAGTTATATTGGATAAGGATGAATGCATTGGTTGTACTAACTGTATAAAAAGATGTCCTACAGAAGCAATAAGGGTTAAAGAAGGAAAAGCTAAAATCATAAAAAACAGATGTATTGACTGTGGAGAATGTATTAGAATTTGTCCACAACACGCCAAAAAAAGTATTTCTGATCCCATATCTTGTATTCATAATTACAAGTATAAAATAGCACTTCCAGCTCCAACTTTACTGGCCCAATTCGATAGCAAAGTCACTCCTGGCCAAATACTTGGTGCTTTAAAATTAATAGGTTTTGATCATGTATACGAAGTATCTAGAGGTGCAGATGTGGTCTCTAATTTTACAAGGGAATACATTAAAAATGCCACTACAACGCCTTTGATTTCATCATCATGTCCGGCCATTGTAAGACTTATAAGAATAAGATTTCCTAGCTTAATTGACAACCTTATACCTATAGAGTCACCTATGGAGGTGGCTGCAAAATTGGCTCGACAAAAGGCTAAAGAAGAAACGGGCCTTTCTGATGAAGATATAGGTGTATTTTTTATTAGTCCATGTCCCGCAAAGGTTAGTGCTGTAAAAAATCCGCTAGGGCTTCTACAGTCTAATGTTAATAACGTTATCTCCATAGAAAGTATCTATCCTCTTATAAAGAAAAAATTAGATGAAGTTTCTGATGACATTCCTGAATTTTACGATTCTGGTAAGGCCATTGGCTGGGCTCGATCTGGTGGAGAGACTTTCTCTTTAAATATTGAAAACTACCTTTGTGTAGATGGTATAGATCATGTGATCGAAGTACTAGATTCCATAGAAAATGAAAATTTAAAGGACATTGATTTTGTAGAATGTTTAGCCTGTGTAAATGGTTGTGTTGGTGGACCTTTAACTGTGGAGAATCCTTTTATTGCTAGAAATAAAATTAGAAAAATTTCTAATGAATATGATGTACAAAAGGAAATTAAATTAAAACAAACGGTGGATGAGTTCTTGTACAGTAAAGAAATCGTTCCTGAAAATGTTAGAAAACTAGATGATAATATATTAAAAGCCATGAAAAAAATGGAGCAAATAGATATGATTCACGAACTTTTGCCTAATTTAGATTGTGGTGCCTGTGGCTCCCCTTCTTGTCGTGCATTGGCAGAAGATATAGTATTAGGTTATTCTGATTTAGATGATTGTATGGTTTTATTTAGAGATAAAGTAAATTGTTTCTTACAAAAGCACCATATGGTCCTAAATGATGAAAATAATGTGACAGAAGATGAAGAATTTAAAAATACAAGATATGAATAATATGTAGGTCAATTAAGTTTATATACTAACTTTATTGGCCTATTATTATTTAATAAGATTATTTAACAATATGTTGATAAATAAATCTTCATAGGTTACTATTAAATATATGTATTTTTTTTAAGTGATAATAATTGGAGGTAATAATATGAATAATCGTCCTATAGGAGTCTTTGATTCTGGTGTAGGAGGACTTACAGCAATTCCCCACATACTAAGAGAACTTCCAAATGAGAGGTTAATATATTTTGGAGATACAGCAAGAACTCCCTATGGTTCTAAGGCAAAGACCACAATAAAACACTTTACTAAGCAAATAGTTGATTTCTTAATAAGTAATGATGTTAAGATGATAGTAATAGCTTGTAATACTATTACATCCACTTGTCTAGATTACTTACAGGAGTTATATCCACATATTCCTTTTATAGGTATAATAGAGCCTGCTGCTCAAAAGGTGGCTGAAACAAGCGGTGAAGATAACAATATAGGTATAATAGCCACAAAGGTAACTACCCGTGAAAAGACATACATAGAATCTATTCACAAATATAATCATAAATTAAGCTTATATGATAAATCTTGTCCCATATTCGTTCCACTTATTGAAGAGGGCATAATTGATAACGACATAATGGAATTATCAGTGAAGTATTATTTAGATGACTTTATAAAAGGCAATAGGATAGACACCCTAGTATTAGGATGTACTCACTATCCCCTAGTAAGAAAAACTATAAAAAAGATTTATCCTAATTTAAAGATAGTAAATCCATCCTTTGAAATAATAAAGAGTGTAAAGGAAACCTTAATAGAGGAAAATTTACTAGCAGACAATCCAAGTTATGAAAATACATTCTATGCCAGTGACTTGTCTGAGAACTTCATAAATATGATAAATTCCATATTTGGTGAAGCTAATGTTAAAATAGATTTTAAAAATTTCGATTTAGACGAACTTGATCATAAATAAAAGTAGGATTAAAATTAATCCTACTTTTATTTATAATATATTAGTTTTTGTAAATATAAGAATTTGACTCAGTTAATAGATTCTTTTTAGAATCAACTAGTTTAATCTGAATATTAGAACCACCTTTTAAGATATTTTTTTTCAGGTGAATTTCATTTTTGTTTACATATTTATATTTATGAGAATTGTTATTAATAAATAATAAGGAATTTGGATAAAAATTGTTGCCCTTAATTATTGCTTGGTTTCCTTGAATTATTACTTCTTTAATAGATATTTTGTTTAAATTTGAATTATAATTTGGATTTTCATTCACTATCCAATTTCTATACTTATCCTCAAAGACTCTATCCTCATAAAACATATTTTGTTGAACTAATAGGTAATCATTGTTATATGCTATATATTTTTCATTATCTGAATTAATAATATTTTTTTCCATATCTATGGCATACTTCCTATTTATTACAGGGATTTCCTTTGAGAATTCTTGTAAAAACTTAAAGTAATTAGGCATATCTAATTCAGCATAATCTAATAAATATGAACCCATAAATGATGTATTCAATAAACCTAAGTCCTGGGAAGTGGTTTTATAATTTGACCACAATATGAATGGTACAGAGCTCAATTTAATATCATTTTCATGGTTAAGATTATCTTTTGAAAGATAGGCCGCTTCATTGTAAACTTTATAATTTTGTCCTAGGAATGGTAAATGATCTCCAAAAAATAATACTATTGTGGGTTTTGAAAGCTTACTACAATAATCTGTTAATTTTCCCAATGCCTTATCTGCATCATAGGCACCTTGAGCATATGTTTGCAATATTTGTAATGATTCAGCACTAACATTAGCAGATACTTTAATATCTTTATTATGATCTTTATATCTATTATCATTAAATGGACCGTGGTTTTGCATAGTTACTGCAAAAACGAAAAGAGGGTTCTCTGACACTTCTAACTCTTTAATAATTGTATCCGTAAGATATTCATCCGAAATAAAAAATCCCTTCTTTATCGGATCAATAAGATATTCTTCGCTTCTGTATTCGTCAAATCCCATATGTTTATAGACTTCTCGTCTATTCCAATACCACCCTTTAAAAGTATGTATAGCCTTACAATTATAACCTTGACTCTTTAATATACTAGGTAAAGCCATTATAGGTGCCTTTATTTCGTTGGGATAAACCATATAGCCAGGCTTAAAATAATGAATAGAATTACCTGTAAGTAGTTCGAATTCACTATTTGCAGTACCACCACCAAAGGTTGGAGATTCTAAATGGCCATATATACTAGTTTCTTTTAATTTGCTTATATTTGCCGTAGGTGATGTACTAAACTCTATTCCTTTCATTACACTAGGATCCCAAAAGGCTTCACTCATAATAACAATTATATTAGGCTTGATGCCTTTGTTAACAGAATAATTTTTCTTATCATCTTTTAAATTTTTCATATTGCTCACTATATATTCTAATGATCCCTTTATTGGTTTATTATTCATATTTGATACAAAAGAGAGGATAAAACCGTCTTCTTCACAATTAATGTTTTCACTATCTAAAGAAATGCCTTTCACAAAATTAACATTTATAAGGCTAAATAGTAGAACTATAGAAATGATAGATGATATGAATCTTTCTTTCATTCTCAGTTTCAATTTTGGAAGGTTTATAATTAGAAATATTATAAAAGATACACTTATGAGAGATACAATCATTAATTTAATTATTTTGGGAGTTAACACCACATTTAAGATTGTAAATAGTTCATCATTCAAATAAAAATCATTAGGAATAAGGGGTATTCCTCTAAAGTTAATTTTTATACGATTTATTACAGAGAAAAGTATTATTAAGGTTGTCACAATGGAAATACCTATACGATAATTATTCAATATTGAAGTGAATAAAAGTATTAGTAAAGAAACTATAAATATATTCAAAAAAAGTGAAATAGGGTTAGAAAATAACCATATGAAGGTCTTGTATATACTACCTCTAAAAATATATTCAGAAATTATACCGAGAAAAATAGAAGATAATAATATTAAGAAGTATTGAAATTTGCTGCCAAAAAAAATATTTCCATACTCTTTTTGCTTTAACATAACATCACCCATTTTATTTAAAAGTTTTTGAAGAAAAGCTATTAATTCTATTAAATATATTCAATTAGAATGTCTAATCATATATATGCAATAATTTATTGAGAAATAACCTTTTCCCTATAAAGAGATATGAAAACAAAAAAGCGTAGATATAATCTACGCTTTCACAACTTCTAATAATTTTTCATATATAAACTCTTTTAAATCCGTCTCTCCTATAGTAACTTTTCCTTCTTCATATAGGTCTGGTTTAACTCTAAAGAAGTTAATTACAAGCTTGTTGCCCTTAACATAATATTCATCTATATGAGCTGGAGTGAATATTACTTCTATTTCTTCTAAGTCACTTTGTGCATTTTCATTTAATCTTTCTAATATGTCGTCTAAGTTTAATACCTTTAGTGGTTGTATCATCATCTTAGTATATTCTAAGTCTTCTAACATCCACATGTTGTTATTCCAAAATCTCATAGTCTTTTTATTACCAGACAACATTTCTCTGTTAGAAATAGCACTTAATACTTTTCTTACTGACTCTTCATCAAACTCTTCGTCATAAATAAGTTTCATTTCGTCAAAGTTAGCAAGATTAATTATGTACTTTTCTCCCACCTTTTCCTTTTCACTTGTTGATTGCCAAAAGTAGTCCATACCCTCAATTATGTCCATTTTTTTAACTATTCTTTTAACCATACTTTTTTCCCCCTCGTATATGTTAAATACTTTCCTCACTAATTATACTATAAATTTATAGTAAGTTCTAAGGATAAGAAAATTTAATCGCGATTATCGTTGAATTTTTTGATTATTATATACTTTTTCCATAATATCATTGTATTTATTCACTATTTTTCTTAGCATTCATATTAATTGTAATTTTACAGTATATATTGCAATTTCCTATAATTAAAAAAGGAGCAACCTAAGGCTACTCCTCAATTTATCTATAAAGCTTTCTTAGTTATTGAGTCAATACCATACTTTTTACTCGAATGGTTAGATAACATGTTCATTACAAAGTATAGAATAACTATACCAAGTGGTAATAATATGACAGGTCCTACTCCAACTAATCCATATAATAAGTACATTCCTATTGATACGGCTGCTACTGTTATAGCATAAGGTATCTGAGTTGTAACATGGTCTATATGATCTGCCCCTGAGAATATGGACGCAAGCACAGTGGTATCTGAAATCGGTGAACAGTGATCACCAAATATAGCACCTGAGAATACTACCCCTGCCATAGCAGAAACAATTGCCATATCTCCAGTCATCTTATATGCAAGAGGTATTGCTATAGGAGTTAATATGGTCATAGTTCCCCAAGAAGTTCCTGTTGCAAAAGAAATTAACATACCAAAGATAAATATAACTATTGGCAATAACCATACAGGCATATTTCCACCTATTAATGTGATTATATAATCCGCTAACTTCATATCTCCAGTTACAGATCCTAAAGACCAAGCAAGAACTAATATACCACAAGCTAATAACATTAACTTAAAACCATCTAGGAAAGTATCCATAGTTTCCTTTAAGTCCATAAGTTTACTGCTAAGAGACATGAATATACCACTTAAGGTCATGGCAAAAGCACCCCATAGAAGAGCTTTAGCAGCATCTGTGTTCCCTAATATCTCCATTAAATTTTCTCCTGGTCTTCCAGTCCACCAGAATCCAAATAAAGTAACGCCAACTAAAGCTATTAGCGGCACAAAGAAAGTGCTAAGTGTTGCTTTAGGATTTTCTTTAGGTTCTCCTAATTCATAACTTACATCCATCATAGGAGCTCCACCATCTCTAACTACTTTGCCCGTTGACATGGTTCTATGTTCTGCTTTAAGCATAGGACCATAATCTTTTCCTGTTAATATTAACATGAGAACAAATACTACAGATAATATACAATAGATATTATAAGGTATACTTCCAAGATAAACTGAAAAAGCTGATACACCATCTATACTAGCAGCATCTAAACCTGATTGCACCATAGATATTTGAAAAGCAATCCAGTCAGATAAAAATAGTGTAGCTACTGGTGCTGCCGTTGAATCTAGTATGTAAGATAATCTCTCTGAGGAGATTCTATTTTCATCACATATATCTCTAAATACTCCACCAACCATAGCAGCATTTACATAATCATTAAAAAATACTATAACCCCAAGTGCCCATGCGCCTACACCTGCTGCCTTTCTAGATTTAATTCTTTCTTTAGCCCATTTAGTTAAGGCCTTGCTACCTCCAAGTTTCCAAATAAACGCTACCCCTGAACCCATAAGTAAGTTAAATAATAATAATCTTGCATTCCAATCATCAGTTATGGAACCAACAATTGCATCTAAGGAATACTCAATTCCTGCAAAAGGATTTCCCCCTTGTATGATAATTCCTCCTGCTAAAATTCCCATAAATAAAGATACTAATACTCTTTTGGTTAAGAAGCATAATACTATAGCTACCAATGGTGGCACTAAAGTCAATATACCAAATCCACCTTCCATAAGATAACCCCCCTGTGATATTTTTAGTATAAACTCCCCCCTTTCTTAATATTTTGTATTTTCTGAATCTTCTAATTCATATTATATCATAGTTAAATTGCCTGTATAGATTTAATCGTTTGTATTATTTTTATGAATGTCTACATATAATTACATATATTTATCTATCTTCAAATGGAGGGAATAATATGGAATACTTTAACAATAAAGTCTTTACTTCTACAGTTAAAATACTTTTAGCCCTTGTAATAGGCGCAATTTTCTACTTTTTTTCCACCACACTCATTTCATGTATTTTGCCCTTTGCCTTTGCCCTTGTCCTATCCTATTTCATAGAGCCAATTGTAAATTTTTTGTCTAATTATTTAAAACTACCCCGAAGTTTATCAGTTTTTATTATATTGTTTATTTTTTTAATCGGAACTTTTACTATTATTTTGTTAATAGGAAGTATAATCGTAATGGAACTTAATAAATTATCTGTTAATCTACCCCTTTATGCTGAAAATGTGCAATATCACATTATAAATTTTAATACAAGGATTCATAGCATTTATGCCAAATTGCCTCCTAACGTTTCTCAATCTATCAATAATGGATTATACATTATAATTAAAAACTTATCAGTAGTAATCACTAAAGCCATTTCTTCATTTTTAGGAATAATATCTAAAATTCCTAATTTCATACTATTTTTGCTAGTAACCATCATATCAACTTTTTTCATTAGTAAGGATAAAGAAAGACTAGAAGATTTTTTCTTAAAAAAGATTAATAATAATTACAAAGTAAAAGGTCTTCAGTTGAAAAATTCTTTGATCTATGCCTTTATCGGTTATGTAAAAACTCAACTCATATTAATCACTGTTACCTTCTTAGAAAGTTTTATAGGCCTATTTTTCATAGGAATAGATTACTTTATTTTAATAGCCTTTTTAGCATCCTTAGTAGACCTTCTACCCATATTAGGAGTAGGTAGTGTTTATATACCCTTATCCACATATTATTTTTTAATGGGAAATACAAAAATAGGTGTCGGCATCCTTTGTCTATATTTCTTTATAGTTTTAGTAAGACAATTCTTAGAACCCAAAATTTTAGGTAATCAAATGGGTATATACCCTTTAGTTACTTTAATAAGTATGTACATAGGCCTTAAGTTATTAGGTATAATAGGCTTAATTCTAGGCCCTATCATTGCTGTACTTTTTGTGAACTTATATAAAATAGGAAGTAATTAAATTACTTCCTATTTGGTGTTTTATTCTTCTATTAGTTTTTCGTATACTGGAGATACTACCTTCTTAAATTTTTCTACATAAGTTTCCCAATTATCTATAATACACTTTGCCTTAGGACTCTTTGTATAATCATGGTGACATTTTATTAGCTCTTTTAATTTATCCTTATCCCTATTATTTAAATTTTTAACCTGTACTATTTCATCATTATACTTATCTTTCACCTGATTCTTTTCATCTAAAATGTAAGCTATACCACCACTCATACCAGCACCAAAATTCTTACCTATAGGACCTAATACAACCACTACTCCTCCAGTCATATACTCACAAGCATGATTGCCTACTCCTTCAACTACAGCTGTAGCTCCACTATTTCTAACAGCAAATCTTTGACCTACTATACCGTTTATAAACACCTGACCTGATGTGGCTCCATATAATATGGTATTACCTGCAATCATATTATCCTCTGGAGTAAATCTACATTTCCTTGGAGGTTTAATAATAACTTTTGCACCACATAATCCCTTTGCCACATAATCATTAGAATCTCCTTCTAATATGAAAGTAATTCCCTTCATACCAAATGCTCCAAAACTTTGACCTGCTGACCCTTTAAACATAATTTTAATAGTATCCTCTTTTAGTCCATCATCTCCATATTTTTTTGCGATAACACCACTTAGCATAGTTCCTACAGCCCTATCCGTATTCTTAATATTAAATTCACCTTCAACCTTTTTACCATCTTCTATGGCATCCTTTGATAATTCTATTATCCTTCTATCTAAAACTTCATATATCTTGTGTTTTTGTTTTATTATATTCTTTCCTACAATCCTAGAAGGAAGTTCCGGCTTATATAGTATTGGTGTTAAATCTAAATTCTTTATTTTATCCATGTGAACATTTTTTATTTCTAATAAATCCACTCGCCCAATCATATTATCTAATTTTTTAAATCCTAACTGAGCCATTATCTCCCTAATCTCTTGAGCTACAAATTTTAAATAATTAATTATATGCTTTTCTTTCCCTTTAAATTTATGTGCCAATCCTTCGTCTTGGGTGGCAATTCCCACTGGACATTTGTTTAAATGACATTGTCTGCACATTATACATCCCATGGCTATAAGACAAGTAGTTCCAAATCCATATTCCTCTGCTCCTAGAAGGGTAGCTATTACTATATCCCTTCCAGTTCTAATCTTTCCATCCACTTGAAGAACTACTCTACTCCTTAAATCATTTAATAGTAACGTCTGTTGAGCTTCTGCCAGTCCTAACTCCCATGGAAGGCCCACATATTTCATAGAACTTATAGGTGAAGCTCCCGTTCCCCCATCTCCTCCACTTATCATTATTACATCTGAAAAGGCTTTAGCAACACCTGCCGCCACAGTACCTATTCCTATTTGAGATACTAATTTTACTCCTATACGTGCTTTTGTATTTACATTCTTCAAATCAAATATTAATTGGGCTAAGTCCTCTATGGAATATATATCATGATGGGGCGGAGGAGATATTAAATCAATTCCACCTATGCAATTACGTACCTTGGCCACATGAGAAGTTACCTTATTTGCAGGAAGATGGCCTCCTTCTCCAGGCTTTGCCCCCTGTGCCATTTTAATTTGAATTTCATTACAATTAGAAAGATAGTTGGCTGTTACTCCAAACCTAGCCGTTGCCACTTGTTTAACAGCACTTCTTAAATTAGTATGATACCTATCCTGTTCTTCTCCACCTTCTCCACAATTACTAGTACCTCCTATTTTATTCATGGCTGCTGCTATAGTCTCATGGGCTCTTTTGCTCAAAGATCCAAAGGACATACCTGATACGGTAAATCTTTTCACTATCTCATCTACACTTTCAACTTCATTAATAGAAATGGCATTACTTTCTTTAAACTTAAATAAAGAACGAATAGCTCCAATTTTTTCATTTTCCTCATTAACTTCTTTAGCATATCCTTTATATGTGTAGTAATCATTATCTATACAGGCTCTTCTCAACCTTTTTACCATTAGGGGAGTGATCATATGATATTCACCCTCTGAAGAATAGGATAATTCCCCTCCTATTTCTAACTCCTCATAATCCTTTCCAAACTTTTCATAGGATTTGGTATGTCTCTTTATTACATCCTCTCCTATTTTATCTAGGCCTATGCCTGATAAGACCCATGGTGTATTAGTAAAATATTCGTCTACTACATTTTCACTAATACCTACACACTGGAATATCTGAGCTCCATTATAACTTTGTAATGTAGATATACCAACCCTTGATAATATCTTTAGTAATCCCTTTGATATGGCATTAATGTAATTTTTAAATCCTTCCTCTAGATTACCTACCTTATTAATTTCACTGCTATTTTCAACTAAATTTCTTATGGTATCATATACCATATATGGATTAATAGCTTTAGCTCCATATCCTATTAATAGGGCCATATGCATTACATTCCTAGCATCTCCCACTTCCATAATTATGTCTGTAGACGTTCTTAGCTTCTTTTTAAGTAAATGATGGTGCACTGCTCCTAATGCTAATAAACTAGGAATAGGACCATTAAATCTCCCTATGGATCTATCGCTTAATATGATAATATTGTATCCTTCCATAACACTTTCTTCTGCTCTTTTCCGTAGATGGTCTAAGGCCTCTTTTAATCCATTTGGTTTATCTATTTCAAAAGTTATAGGAATAGTTATAGATCTAAAATTATCATCATTTAAATGTCTTATATCTTCCATACATTTATTGTCTAATACTGGTTCCTTCAAATAAATATACTTATAGTTCTTATCTATCTCTATTTCATCCACATAAATCCCATGATTTCCTATAAACTGGGTCAATGACATTACGTTCTTTTCTCTTATAGGATCTATTGGAGGATTTGTTACCTGGGCAAAGGACTGTTTAAAATAATCAAATAATAATTGATGTCTTTTAGACAATACAGCTAATGGAATATCTATAGCCATGCTTCCTATAGGTTCCCGACCATTTTCAATCATATATTTTATTACCTTATCCATTTCCTCCTTCGTATAACCGAATATATTTTGTTTTAACAATAATGTTTCTATACGCATTTTCTTTATTTCATAGGGTTTATTAATTTCATGTAGGTTTACCCTATTTTCATTTACCCATTTACTATAGGACCAATTTCTCACTGCCTTATATTTTATTTCCTCATCAGGTATGACTCTCCCCTCAGTAGTATCCAATAGTAATATCTTACCCGGTTCAATCCTTCCTTTTCTTTCTACATTTTCGTCAAATACTTTTATAGCTCCCACTTCTGATGCCATAATTATGCGATTGTCTTTTGTTATTATATACCTGGCTGGTCTTAGTCCATTTTTATCTAATATAATTCCTATTTTTCTACCATCTGTAAAGGATATGGTAGCAGGCCCATCCCAACCTTCCATTAATCTTGCAAAATATTCATAAAAACCCCTTTTTCCAAAGTCCATAGTTTTATCATTTTGCCATGCTTCTGGTATTAACATCATCATCACATCTTCAATAGGGTAGTTATTAGCAATAAAAAATTCCAGTGCATTGTCCAAGGCAGCAGAATCACTACCACCACCTTCTATTATTGGAAAAATCTTTTCTATTTCTTCTCCAAAGGTTTTTGATTTTAATACACCTTCCCTAGCGTTCATATGGTTTATGTTCCCTCTAATAGTATTTATCTCACCATTATGGGCCAAATATCTAAAGGGTTGAGCTAACTTCCAGGAAGGGAAAGTGTTAGTGCTATATCTCTCATGAACTATGGCCATGCCTGTTTTCATTCTCTTATCTTTTAAATCTAAATAAAATTCATCTAGTTTATATCCTAAAATTTGCCCCTTATAAACTATGGTCCTAGTAGATAAACTACATGTGTAAAAATTTTCCATATAATTTTTCTTAGAATCTAATATTATTTTTCTTACACGCTTCCTTATTATCAATAATTTCTTATTAAATTCATCTTTTGATAATTCCTTACTTTTAATAAAAATCTGCATTATACAAGGTCTAGTGGCAACTGCTAATTCTCCACATATGTTTTCATTAATAGGTACTTCTCTCCATCCAATAAATCCTTGCCCTTCATCCCTTATAACTCTTTCATATACTCCCTCACAAAATAGCTTTGCATTAGGTTGTCGTGGCAAAAATACCATACCTACTGCATATTTCCCTTCCTCTGGTAATTCTATCCCAATCTTTTTTGTTTCTTCTATTAAGAATTCATGGGGGATTTGAAGCATTATTCCTGAACCATCTCCAGTCCTTTCATCTGCACCTACAGCACCCCTATGTTTTAAGTTCTTTAATAATTCCAAGGAATCTTCCAATATTTTATAGCTTTTATCTCCCTTTAAGTTGGCTATAAATCCTACTCCACAACTATCTTTTTCCATATGTGGATTATATAAGCCTTGCTTATCTGGCAATTCAGCTCTTCGCATTTTTTCCTCTCCCCCTTTTTGAAATTTTTATTTTTAAATAATTCATTTTTCTGACAATTAGATTGTATAGTGAGAGATTATATCACTTCTCTTAATTTTTATCAACTCTTATTTTTGGTAGCTTTCTTGCCATTTTTTTGGCTTTTTTTTCTAAAAAGAAAAATATTTTTTTTTCCAAAAATACGTGATAACGATTTCCTTTTTCATTTTTTGCAGTTCATAAGTTCCCCACTTGCTTTTTTAATGCTATTTACATTATTCCTACATCATGTTATAATGTTCGCTATATAGTTAATTAAATACATGAACAAATTTTTAATTTTAACTATTATTGTTCACGTTTAAAATTAATAATCAGATCATAATATAATGATAATCATTCACAATTAGAAATTTTCTTAATAATATATTAATATGTATCTTATAAACTCTACAGGGTAACTCTATTAATATTCAAACACGAGGAACTTACCATTTCTCATGTAATATAAAAATAAATAGAAGAGGTGATATTATGACAAAAGATTCAATTACTTCAAACGTTAATAAGCTATTATTCTTAATAGAACCAAAGGACCATTCAAAGGAGCAGATCTCCACATTATTAAAGGCCAATCCACAGATAAAGTTCGTATCTTTAATGGGTATTGATCTAGGTGGAAATGCTACTGATGAAAAAATTCCTACAGTTGCATTTTTAGAGGATTTAGATAACTTCCTAGTAAATGGTGTTCAAACGGACGGTTCTAGTGTTGTGCTACCTGAAATTGCCACATTAAACAATGCACAAGTAGATATTATTCCAGATTTAAATGTTAATTGGTTTGTAGATTATAATTTTAGTCACATGGATGCAGATACAAATTTACCTGTAGGTACTCTTAGAATTCCATCTTTTCTAGTTCACGACAAAAAGAGAGTAGATTCTCGTTCTATACTAGAGAGATCCATAGAACATTTTAAATCAACATTACTTGAATTATTAAAAGATCATCCATATGCCTTAGAAAATATAGGTGTATCTTCCTTTGAAGATATAGAAAAAATAGTATTTACAGCTGCTACAGAATTAGAGTTTTGGGTTAAAACTCCTGATGACAGAACTAGCGTAGAGCAACTATCCACATCTCAAGTTTTAAAGGAACAATATTGGAAGCGTACCATTGGACCTGTTCGTACTGCCATGGAACAATCTTTATTATTCTTAGATCACTATGGACTAGTGGCAGAGATGGGACATAAAGAAGTAGGTGGAGTTAAGGCTCAACTTACCGGAGACGGTAGATTCTCTCACATTATGGAACAGCTAGAAATAGACTGGAAATATTCATCAGCTGTTCAAGCTGCTGATAACGAACTTTTATCCAGGGACATTATTAAAGACGTATTTATGTACAATAACTTAGATGTTACATTCATGGCAAAACCTGTTGAAGGTGTAGCTGGAAGTGGTGAGCATACACACGTGGGAGTTGCTCTTAAATTAAAGGACGGTTCTAGAAAGAACCTATTCTCACCAAAGGATATGACTTCTGACTTTATGAGTCCAGTAGGATATGGAGCTTTAATGGGTATTCTTAAGAATTATGAAGTAATAAATCCTTTTGTAACAGCTACTAATGATGCTTTAAATAGATTAAAACCAGGATTTGAGGCTCCTATATGTATAGTATCATCATTAGGATATGCACCAGACGTTCCATCACGTAATAGAACTATATTAATTGGTTTAATTAGGGATATGACTAATCCTCTAGCTACTAGATTTGAGCTACGTTCACCAAATCCAACTAGTAATATATACTTAGTTTTAGCTTCCATGTATCAATCCATGTTAGATGGTATTAAATGTGCTCTAGAGAATGATAAAACTTGTGATGAATTATTAAAGGAACTTTCAAAACCAGCTGAGGCTGAAGGTTTTTATCTTGAAAAAGGACGCGCATATAGAAGTGAAAAGGATGTATTTGACGATTATACAGAAGAAGAAAGAAATGGTTTGTTCGGAATTCCTCCTAAAACAGTTTGGGAAAATATACAAGGATTTGATAGTAGTATAGATAAGAAGGAAGTTCTTTTATCTGGTGGAGTATTTAGTGAGGCCATTTTAAATTCATATAAAGAAGCCATTTTGAGTCAGTGGGCTACAGAATTATATAATAGAATTGTTCCTAATAATGTGAACTTTGTAAGAAAATGTCAAAAAGTCCATAACGGAGAATATGCTACAGACTTGGATTTAGTTAATTGGGAACAAATTAATTATTTAAGATATTCTTTAATGAAGGATAGATTAAATAAAAAATGTCTATTTACTAAACTAAGAGATTCTATAGATAAAAATGATTTCGATACGGCATCGGAATTGCAAATAGAAATGAGAAGTAAAGTAGATGAATTGAAAGAATTATACTCATTATATAAGAGAAACTTATTTTAAATAGAATATAATGAATAAAGGATGCCTTAAGGCATCCTTTATTCATTATTAATCTATTTAATTGGTTCTACCGTATCTAAATACTTGAATTTTCCATCTTCAACAACTTTTATAACAGCACTCTTAACAGCATCTCCATTATTATCTAAAGTAATGACACCAGCTGCCCCTTGAAATTCTTTAGTCTGAGCTAAAGCATCCCTTATGTCCTTTGGTTCTGAGGAATTAGTCCTTTTTATGGCATCTAACAACATTATATAAGCATCAAATCCTAGAGCTGTAACAGATGCAGGTTCCTTTTTATATTCTTCCCTATAGGCCTTTAAAAACTCATCAGACATGGGAGTTATAGGTTTCTCAGAGGTAAAGAAAGTAGACATTACAATACCTTCTACTGCATCTCCACCAATTTCAATAAATTCTGGTGTCTCCCAAGTATCTCCACCTAACAGAGGAATATCTATTCCTTGTTGTTTAGCCTGCTTAACAATAAGTGCACTTTCTATAAAGTTACCTGGAGCAAATACCACATCAGGTTTTAATTCCTTAATTACATTTAACTGAGCTGTAAAGTCCTGATCCCCCGTATTGTAACTAGCACTACCTACAATAGCATTTTCATCACCTGTTAACTCTTTAAAAGCATCCGTAAAGAATTTTGACAATCCTACAGAGTAGTCGGACGAAATCTCTTGAATTATGGCAGCCTTCTTAGCCCCTAAATTGTTATAAGCATAATTTGCCATAACAGTTCCTTGGAAAGGATCTATAAAGCAAACTCTAAAATAATAATCATTACTCTTAGTTACTAGTGGATTAGTACAAGATGCCCCTATTGCTGGAACTTGGGATGTTTTTACTGCATCTCCTGCAGCCATAGATAGGGAACTTCCCCAACTTCCTATAATAGCACTAACCTTTTCCTTTTCAATAAGTCTTGCAGCTGCATTGGCAGCCTCAACCTTATCAGATTTATTGTCTACAATTACTAACTCTACTTTTTTACCCAATACCTCTGGATACATTTTATTAGCCAACTTTACTCCCTCTAACTCAATGGCTCCACCAGCTGCATTAGGCCCTGTTAATGGTTCAAACACACCTATTTTTATTACATCTTCTCCTCCATCTCCATCTTCCTTAACTGTTTCTTGCTTTTGTACACATCCTGATAAAAAAGTTCCTAGAATTAATACTGCAATTAATAATATTCCTATCTTTTTCCCAAACTTGTACATAGCACACCCTCTCTTTCTTGATTTTTATGTTTTTATCACATTTGCCATATTCTATTCAATATCTATGCACATTTATTATTAAATATCCCTCTAAAAAGTCTCCTATGAATCTACTGAATATGATTTCACCATGTTGCACAACATAATATTTAAGAACTAGGTTTTTTACTAAGGGATGAGAAAAAAATAAATTCCATATTTCACGAAGGAAGTTGAACTTTTTTCAAGGCGTCAAGTGGCGAGCATATTAGGAATATGTATGCTACTTGTCAACGTAGAAAAGTATTCAAGTAACAAGTGCAATATGAGAGTTATTTTTAGAACATACCTAAATAAGGAAGGTACCCATATGGAAGTTTCAAAGCTTATAAAAGAACTATATACAACTACAGATATTAAGCCATTTATAAATTCTCTCATAATACTGGCAGTTTCTTTTTTATTATTAAAATTAGTCATGTTTTTAACTGAAAAAATAATAAAAATAACTAATTTTAATGAGCAAAAAGAAAAGACCGTTAAGAGTATTGTAGATTCTTTAGCTGCCTACTTTATCCTCTCCCTTGCCATCTTAAATATTTTAAGTGAATTTGGAATTATTCAGAAATCTACCATATTAACTAGTGCGGGAATAATAACAGTCATTGCTGGTTTAGGAGCTCAAAACCTTATAAAAGATGTTATAAATGGTTTTTTTATATTATTTGAAAAACAAATGACCATAGGAGATGTGGTTAATATAAATGATCTATATATAGGAACTGTGGAAGATATTGGTCTTAGAACTACTGCCATAAGAGATTTTTACTTGAAGAAAATATACATACCTAATGGAGAAATTAAAACTTTAAAAAATTATTATAAGGAACAGGCTAGAGTCATATTAAAAATAGTAGTTCCCTTTGAAGAAAATCAAGAAAAGGTATCTAACCTTTTAAAGGATGCCTGTACATATTTAAACGAAACCTATGATGATAAATTATACAAAGTTGGGAATATTGCCTATTGTGAATTTCATTTATATGGCATAGTTTCATTAGATGGTACTATAGGAGGTGCTAAGTACTTAGTCATGGGCGTAGTACATGCTGAAGAACAATGGTCCATGCGAAATAGAAGTTATGAGCATATACTAAAAGTCTTTAATGACAATGGAGTTAGAATAGCTTATCCTAGATTATATTCATACGATAAAACTAATATTTAAGGTATTAATACCTTATTCTTCTTTCATAAGGTTATAGTTTTTATTAATTATACATATTTAATTAGTAAAAACTGTAACCTTATTTTAATTTTCCCCATACTATAACATTAGATAAGGCTAATATGTTAGCCTCATCTAATATTATGCATTTTAAAGGAGGAATCCTATGGATAATAATGAAGTGAAACTTTCTAATTTAAAAGTTGGAGATAAGTGCAAGGTAGTATCCTTATTATGTGTGGGTCTTACAAGAAGAAGAATGCTTGATTTAGGACTTATTCCCGGTTCCTATGTGGAAGTTATTAGAAAAAGTCCTTTAGGAGATCCCATAGCATATAACATCCGAGGTGCTACTATAGCCCTTAGAAAAGAAGAATCATCACAAATATTGGTAAATTTGATTTAAGAAAGGAGTGCTAATAATGGGCCTTACTCGAGAGTCTACTGGTCGTAATTTGTTAGAAGATCAATTTAATATACATTTTTCTAATAATGATGGCTTCATAATAGCTCTGGCTGGCAATCCTAATGTGGGTAAAAGTACAGTTTTTAACGCTTTAACTGGACTTAACCAACATACAGGCAACTGGCCAGGAAAAACCGTATCTAATGCTAGAGGAATTTATTCTCATAAAAACACTAACTTTACCCTTGTAGATTTACCAGGAACATACTCATTAATGTCTAATTCAGCAGAAGAAGAAATAGCAAGGGATTTCATATGTTTTGGAAAACCCCATGTAACTGTAATAGTGGCAGATGCCACCTGTTTAGAAAGAAATCTTAACTTAGCCTTACAAATTAATGAGCTTACTGACAATGTAATATTATGCTTAAATTTAATGGATGAAGCCTTTAGAAAAGGAATTACAATAGATATAGAAGCACTGGAAAAATCCCTAGGAATTCCTGTAGTGCCGACCACTGCCTTAAAGGATGAAGGATTAGAAGATTTAAAAGAAGCAATATTTGCCTTATGTAATGGTACCCTAAAATCTACCCCTGTTTCTGTTATCTATACCAAGGAAGTGGAAGATGCCATATGTGAAATATTACCAGAAGTCCAAATGGTAGTAGGTAATTTGTTAAATCCACGGTGGGTTTCTTTGAAAGTCCTTGAAGGAGATAAAAAAATATTAGATTCCATTATGAACTTTTTATTATTACATTGTGAAAATTATAAGGAGGTAAGCTGTAGTGGATAATTTCAAGTGTAAAAATTGTAGTAACCCATGTAAAATTTTTGAATGTCTTCAAAATGATTTAGACTTAGACAAGGAAGACCTTCGTGATGACATGGTAAAAAGTATCTATCACAAAGCAGAAGAAATATCAGAGGTAACAGTCTCTAAAAATTCATCTAAACAATATATGCTAGATACACGATTAGATAATTTATTTACTTCTAAATTCACTGGTTATCCCATAATGTTCATCCTATTGGGCCTAATATTTTGGATTACTATAGCAGGCGCTAACGTACCTTCTTCTATCCTTGCTGATATGTTTTTCTTTATAGAAGATAAAATTACAAATGTATTTATGTATCTTAATGCTCCAAATTGGCTCCATGGAATTTTAGTATTAGGTGTATATAGAACTCTAGCTTGGGTTGTTTCTGTAATGTTGCCACCAATGGCTATCTTCTTCCCTTGTTTCACTTTATTAGAAGATTTAGGATATTTACCTCGAGTTGCATTTAACCTAGATCGCCTCTTTAAAAAGGCTGGTGCCCATGGAAAGCAGGCCCTTACCATGACTATGGGATTTGGTTGTAATGCGGCAGGTATAATAGCTTGTAGAATAATAGACTCACCTCGTGAAAGGCTAATAGCAATGATAACAAATAACTTTGTTCCATGTAACGGCAGATTTCCTACACTCATTATGATTTCCAGCATATTCATAGGTGCCGTAGTATCAAGTACTTATAGTTCTCTATTTGCATCATTCTTTGTAGCATTCTTAGTTGTGATTGGAATTCTCATTACCTTGTTAGTATCTTGGGGCTTGTCTAAAACTATGCTAAAGGGAGTTCCTTCTTCATTTACCTTAGAATTACCATCTTACAGAAAGCCTAAAATAGGCCACATAATATATACATCCCTCATAGATAGAACTATCTTTGTTTTATCAAGGGCCATAGTTGTGGCCATACCAGCAGGCCTTGTAACTTGGATTTTAGCCAATATTAATGTGGGTGATCAAAGTATTCTTGCCCTATTTGCATCAAACTTAGATCCCTTTGCAAGATTAATAGGCTTAGACGGTTTCATATTAATGGCATTTATTTTAGGTCTTCCTGCCAATGAAATAGTACTTCCCATACTTATTATGAGTTACATGTCAGAAGGAGCCATGTTAGAATTAGATAGCTTACAGGCCATGGGAGATTTGTTTAGAGCTAATGGCTGGACTACACTTACGGCTTTAAATGTTATGCTATTTTCTCTACTCCATTTCCCCTGCGGCACTACCCTTTGGACTATGAAAAAGGAATGCGGTAGTGTGAAATGGACTATGGTTGCAACCCTAATTCCTACCACTATAGCTATAATAACTTGTTTCATCGTAACTCAAGTTGCTCATATTTTATTCTAAGTTAACTTATATAAAAGTAAAAGTTCAGTCATAATGACTGAACTTTTACTTTTATATTATTCTTTTATCTCAGCATTTTTATCTATTTCTTCACTCCAATGAAATTCATCTATACTATCACAATATTTTTTGAATTTTTCAGTTATATCTTTCTCCTTTTTCATAAATTCTACAAACTTCTCTATGGCCTTAATGGTAGGAGATGATAAGTAGTGTTCCATTGCTTCTGCTTCCTTTTCCTTATTACAATCACTATTTATAACTTTTAAAAACTCTTGTAATATTTTATTTCTCCTAACTAATAATTCTCCTAATCTCTCTCCTTCTTTTGTTAATAAAATTTCATGATATTTTTTATATTCCACATAGCCTTCATTATTAAGTTTTATTAGAGCTTTTACTACGGATGGAGAAGAAACATTTAATCTATTTCCTATATCTCTAACTCTAATTAGATTATTAGCTTTAGATAAATTGTATATTTCTTCCAAATAATCTTCTAAACTGGGTGATAACATTTGTCTCCCTCCCCTCCCTATATGTATATGCAAATTCCCATGTAACTTATTATAGTTTTGTCAGTTTCTTTAATAGTTCCACAATATTTCTAATAATACAAAAGCCTTAACCAAAGTACTTTACAGGGCTAAAGTTATGTCTTGAGAAAGTTTGTAGCTCGTATATGAATATTTTGTGATTTTAGTAACAATATTAAAATAAGTCCATGCACATAAGTCAATTAAATATTTTAAATTTTAGTAAAACATGCTATAATGGGATGGTGAAGGATACCAGTCGACATATTTCATCTTTTTAAACACACCTTTTTAACAAGTTTAGACATTTTTTAACAAACTTAAACATTTTTTTAAAATTTTTAAAGAAAAATTTTTTTTCAAGGGGGACTTTTTTAAATGATGGCATTATTGAAAATTTCGCCAGTCTTTGTTATGGCTGGACTAATGATTTCTGGTATGGATGCATTACTTGCGGCACCTTTGTCTACAGTGTATGCAGCCCTAATAGCAGTAATTACTGAAAGATTGAAATTCGAAGAAATAGTTGACTGTGCAGTTGAAAATGTTAAGGAAATGCAATTGGTATTCTTTATTCTAATGGCAGCTTATGCAATGGCTGAAGCATTTATGGCAACGGGTGTGGGTGCTTCTATCATAAACCTTGCATTAGGTTTAGGTATGACTGCAAAAACAGTAGCAGTAACTGGTTTTATAGTAACTTCTATATTATCCGTTGCTACAGGTACTTCATGGGGAACCTTCGCAGCATGTGCTCCAATATTCTTATGGTTAAACCATATAGTTGATGGAAACGTTTTACTTACTGTAGCTTCTATCGCTGGTGGAGCTTGTTTTGGTGATAACATTGGACTTATTTCTGATACTACAGTTGTAAGTTCTGGTATCCAACGTGTAGAAGTTATCCATAGAATCAAGCATCAAGGTGTGTGGTCATTATTATGTTTAGTGGTAGCTGGAGCTTTAATATTTGGTACTAGTGTAGCTATGGGCTTACCTGATACTACAGCTAATGCAGCTGATGCAATCAAGGAAATTCCACAGGAAGTATGGGAAGTACTAGCAGAAAAGAGAGCTTCTGCAGTAACTCTACTTAACCAAGTACAAGATGGAGTTCCAACTTACATGATAATTCCACTACTATTAGTTTTAGTAGTCGCAATCAAAGGTTTACCAACTCTTGCTTGTCTAGGACTTGGAATTATCTCTTCTTTAGTATTCGGTTTAATGGCTGGAACTTTAGGAAATGTATCTGAATTCTTAGATTTAATGTATGCTGGTTTTGAAGGTGCTGGTAGCTGGGTAATTGTTATGATGATGTGGGTAGCTGCCTTTGGTGGTATAATGGCTAGAATTAAGGCATTCCAACCATTATCTAACTTAATCTCAAAATCTGTAAGAAGTGTAAGACAACTTATGTTTGCAAATGGTGTACTATCTATTTTAGGAAATGCAGCTTTAGCAGATGAAATGGCTCAAATAGTAACTATTGGACCTATCATAAAGTCTTTAACAGACGATAACGTTGAAGCTAGTGAAGAAGATATGTACAAATTAAGACTTAGAAATGCAACATTTGGAGACGCATTAGGTGTATTTGGATCTCAATTAATTCCATGGCACGTATACATTGGATTCTATGTAGGTATTGCATCTGCAGTTTATCCATTACATCAATTTGTTGCAATGGATATTATTAGATACAACTTCATGGCTATGGTAGCTGTAATTTCAATGTTAGTTTTAACTTTAACAGGATTAGACAGACTTGTTCCATTATTTGGATTACCATCGGAGCCAAAAGTTAGATTAAAGAAATACGCTGAAAAAGATACTATGAAAAAAGCAAACTAATTATTTAAGAAGCATTAGGAATTCCTAATGCTTCTTTTTATTTTACATAAGTATAAATCCATACACTTATCTAATGAAAACCTTTTCATTTCAATATGTAGAAATTTTTTTTTATTTTTTTTACTCAATATTATGCTTAAGGTCGTAAGACGGCGAAATAATGAGATTGGATAAGATTACTGGAGAAATTTTAGAAATTTAAATTTAATTAGTTTCTTTTATGTTTCTATTAACAAAAACGCCGTTTTACATATGTAAGTAAGAGGAGTAGTATAGTATTTGTTCTTTTAAGTCTGATTAACAAAGGGAGGCATGTATTATGAACTTATTTATTGTATCTGGTTTGGCAATTATTTTTGGAATTTTATTTGGTAAACTAATGAATAGGTTTAAAGTTCCCGCTGTAGCAGGCTATATTATTGCTGGACTTTTACTTGGTACTTCTGGTTTTAACATTGTAACCGCAGAAGTAATAGATAAATTATCTTTCATAAGTGATTTTGCTCTAGGAATTATAGCCTTCAACATAGGTAGTGAACTTAACTTATCCGTAATAAAACAACTGGGAAAATCAATTTTTGTAATAGCATTTTGTGAAGCCTTTGGTGCATTCCTATTAGTAGGAAGTGTAACATACTTCATAACAAAAGACATATCTGTAGCTTTAATTTTAGGAGCTGTTTCATCTGCTACAGCACCTGCTGCCACAGTAATGGTTCTTAAAGAATACAATGCCAAGGGTCCACTTACTAGTACCCTTTTAGGTGTGGTAGCCATTGATGATGCTATATGTCTTATGATCTACGCCATTGCATCATCTATAGCAAAGGTATTTATTAACCACGAATCATTAACTCTATATAAAGTCTTAGTAAATCCACTAATGGAGATTTTCCTTTCCGTATTAGTTGGTGGAATTTTAGGAATAGTTTTAGCATTACTTATTAAAATATCTAAAAGAAGTACAGAGTTATTACCATTCATTGTAGGCTCTCTTTTATTAATGGTTGGTATTGCAACTAAGTATCATTTATCACCATTACTATCTTGTATGTCTTTAGGTATTATGCTAACTAATATTACTGCTAATAGTAGACGTGCTTTTGAGTCTATTGAAGACTTTGCCCCTCCAATAGTAGCAATATTCTTCACCCTTGCAGGTGCAAGACTCAATCTATCTTTAATACCTAGTATAGGATACTTAGGAGTAGCTTATTTAGTATTTAGAATGGTAGGTAAAATAGGCGGTGCTTGCCTTGGAGGTATATTATCTAACGCCTCTAATGTGGTAAAAAAATATATTGGCTATGGTTTATTATCACAAGTGGGAGTTGCGGTAGGATTAGCAATAGTTGTTAGTAGGGAGTTTGATGGTTCTCCTTTGGGTTCTTTAGTAATAACTATTTTATTGGCTACCACAATAATTACAGAAATTATAGGACCATTAGCCACAAAAAATGCTATAATTAAAGCTAAAGAAGCTAACATATGAAAAAGGGGTGATCACCATGTATGCACTTTTTTTAATCCTTAATGATGTAAGTAAGTTAGACAAGGTTCATAATATTTTTTATGACCTGGGAGTTGGTGCTACCACAATAGATAGTGTGGGCATGGGAAAGGTATTATTAGAACATCAAATCGATGTTCCCATCTTTTCTAGTATAAGAAAGTTAATCGATGGACACAAACCTTATAATAAAACTATAATTAGTGTTATTAAGGAAAAGGAGACTCTTGATAAGGCAGTTAAAGAAGTGGGTAATTTACTTGACCAAATACATCAACCTGGTGTTGGATTTATGTTTGTGGTTCCCGTTTTATATTGTCAAGGATCTAAGACTACTCTCAAAGAGACAAATGAGTAAAATTACAAGGAAAATTAATTTACATTGTTAAAACAATGGACTAGTGGTACACTATTACTGCTAGTCTATTGTTTTGTATTTATATATACATAATATATTAATCTAGCGAAAGGAGATTTATCATGAGAAGAATAATATTTTTATTAGTAGTTAGCATCATACTAATTAGTTGCACTCCTAAAACTGAGAATAAAATCCCCTCACAGAATAAGCAAGAAGAAAAGGAATATATTGAAATAGACCCTAACTTGGAAATATTAAATAGTATGACTCTAGATGAAAAAATAGGTCAGTTGTTTATATTTGGATATGATGGTTTATCTCCTAGTGCTGAAATATTATCATTTATAGAAAATCATCATATAGGTGGTATTATATTTTTTCAAAGAAATGTGGACAATACTACTCAATTGAAGGAAAGTATTAATATATTAAAGAAAGCTAATCCTAGTGCTCTCCCCCTCTTTTTCTCTATAGATGAAGAAGGAGGATCCGTCGCTAGAATTCCTAATACTACTTTTAAATCCCATAGACAATTAGGGATTATGGACAACACAAATGAAACTCATAGGACTGGATCAGAAATAGGCTCTACCCTAAGAGAAGTGGGAATTAATATGGATTTTGCGCCAGTTTTAGATATGGTTAATACTAAAAAAAACACCTTATTATATAATAGAACCTTTGGTAGCTCTGCTTCTACTGTTTCTAAGCATGGAGAAGCCTTTTATAGAGGGTTAAGGGATGAAGGTATAATTCCTGTAGGAAAGCACTTTCCAGGACACGGAAACACCATAGTAGATTCTCATAAAAATTTACCTTACATATATTATACGAAAGAGGAATTATTAGAAAAGGATATTCTTCCATTTACTAATCTAATATCTGAGGGATTAAATGTAATAATGGTTGGTCACATAAGTCTTCCTAAAATAGACCCTAGTAATTTGCCAGCTAGCCAGTCTAACATAATAGTTAATGACCTCCTAAGAAATGAGCTTAACTTTAATGGAATAGCCATAACAGATGATACGGAAATGAAAGGATATGCCTCTAATGATGAAGCCTATAAAAAGGCCATTGTAAGGTCCTTTAATGGTGGTATGGATATTTTCTTAGTATGCCATACCCTTAATAAACAAAATTTAGCTTTGAAATCCATAAAAGAAGCCATAGAAACGGGAATTATATCAGAAGAACGATTAAACCAATCTGTTTATAGGATTATAACAGAAAAAATTAGATTGTAAGTAAAAATTTTTTCTTTGGAAACAATAAGGAAGTAACTAAATATTTAGTTACTTCCTTTTTCATGTTAAATGTTCATATGATTAGTTTTAATACCCTCTAAACCATTTAATTCATCCATCATGGTATTTATTCTGTTCATATTTGCCCTCAGATTTAGGGTGATTAACCCGTGGTTTACCTCTTTAGGATCATGGATACCAAATCTCCCTACAATCATATCTCCATTTTCAGTTAGAATTTCTTGTACCCTTGGTACTGAATCTGTGCGATGATCCACATGTATACTAAGCACACTTAAATTGTCCATATTTTTTCCTCCTATATACACTTTTTATGATATTATTAACATGAACAGGACATTTTTATACATAAAGAAGGTGACAATATGGATTTAAAACAAATAATTAATACAATTAAAAATAGACCCTCTAAAATAGAGGGGATTCATAGGGAATTTGCTGTTTTAATCCCCCTTATTCAAGTGGATAATGAACTACATGTCCTCTTTGAAGTAAGGTCTAGCAACTTAAAAGTACAGCCCAATGAAATATGTTTCCCTGGTGGTAAGGTTGAGAAAAACGAATCTTATAAGGAATGTGCTCTTCGTGAAACAATGGAAGAGTTAAACATCCCCATAGATTCTATGGATTTAATAGGAGAAGTAGATACATTAGTTCTTCCTTATAACTTAACTATTTATCCGTTTTTGGGTAAAATCAATAAGAATATAAAAGATATTTCTTATAGCAAAGATGAAGTATCTAATATATTCAGTGTTCCCCTGAAGTTTTTTTTAGATAATACGCCAGATACCTATAACACCCATATAAAAGTTTATACGGACGAAAAATTCCCCCATGATCTAGTTCCTGGAGGAAAGGACTATAAGTGGAGAATGGGCACATATCCCGTTTACTTTTATAAGTATAAAGATCACATAATCTGGGGAATCACAGCTAAAATTATTAAGAATTTTGTAGATATAATTAAATAAAAAAACGGTTACTTTAAGTAACCGTTTTTTTAGCTTATCTCTTATTATATGAATATATATCAGAAAACTCTATACTTAATTTGTCTATTTTATCATCTTTAATTATTATGTCCTTACCCTCAGAAGTTTCTTCAATTTGGTTAAATGGTAGTATTATGATGAATTTAGTTCCCCGTCCATATTCGCTTTCTACACCTATACTACCTTCATGTAATTCTACCAAAGATTTTACTAAGGAAAGGCCAATTCCACTTCCCTCTGCGTTTCTATTTAAGGAAGTATCTGCCTTTGTAAATCTGTTAAATATTTTTTCTTTCTTACTCTTCTCAATTCCTACTCCAGTATCTTTCACCGTAATCATTACTTGATCTTCCTCATCCTTAATATCTACGAATATATTATCTCCTTCGTTTGTAAATTTAATGGCATTAGATAATAGATTTAATATTATTCTTTCTATTTTATCTGAATCTACAGCCATTATTTTTTCTTCCACATTAGTATCAAATACTATGCTTTTATTTTTTTCTTCCGCATAGTTTGCTGTAGACAAGGTTATATTTTCTATGACTTCTACTAAATTTTCATTTCTTAAATTCAAATCCATAGCATTGGCTTCTAATATGCTTATATCTATAATATTATTTATTATCTTTAAAAGCCTATAAGCATTTTGTCTAATATTCCTTAAGTGCTTTTTAGCAGAAGGCTTAATTATTCTCTCATCATAGCTATCTAATAATTGTATGGATGAAAATATTATGTTAAGTGGAGTTTTCAGCTCATGGGATAAGTTTGCAAAAAATTCATTTTTAGTTTTTTCACTCTCCATCTTCTCTACTAAGGTATCCTTATTCCGTGCTTCATCCTTAGCACTTTTTATAATATCATCCAGAACATATGCTAACTCATTTCTATGTATTTCAACCTCAGCAGGTAAACTTCTAACATTTAATTGTTCTATTAGGTCTTTTATAATATTTTGCATGGAATTTACAGATCTTATGAAGGTACCTAAATCATCATTTCTCTCAATTAACTCTATCGGTATGGTTCTATCAAAATTTCCCGTTTCCATATGCTTTAATTCTTTAATAGCATTATCTATAGGGATAGTAACTTCTTTTGCTATAGATTTACAAGATATAAACATAAATATACTACAAATTATTGCAAATATGAAAATAAGCTTATTTAAATCATTAACCGATTTTACTAAATCATATTTATTTATTACGCATACAAGGTTCCATCCATTTTTAAGCTTAGAGTTAGTTACTTTAATATAATTATTTTTTATTTTATAATTAGATGGTATCCCATGTTCTTCATGAACATATTCTAAATTTGATATGATCCACTCCTTTAATCTAGGTGTATCTACAGATACAACACTTTCATTACCCATTATTATTTTATTATTTTCATCTATTATTAAAGCATATGTATTTTTAAAACACTCTCTACATTCAATGACTTGCTTCATTTGATCTAATTCAATGTCTACACCAGCTACTCCAATTAATAGGTTGTCCTTATACACTGCCCTTGTGTAAGAGATAGTTTCCTTCTTTGATGAATTACTTTTATAAAGATCTATCCACACTCCATCTTTAGATTTTAAGGCATCATAATACCAGGCCATTTCTTTATTATCTTCTCTAAAACCCAATATATAATCACTAGATTCTTCTTGTTTTTTAAATATCCCATTAGAATTTTTATCCACATACCATACTTCATATATGCGATTTTTCAATTTAGGATTTACAGTAAAATATACCCCTTTTGTCCTTAGATCATTTGTAATCATATTTTTTACATATTCATCTAAAAACTTCGTATATCCATCTAAATAAGCTTCTTCCTTATTAAATTTTTCAACTTCAAACTCTGTTAAAGCCACGTTAGCCAAAGAATCTACTATTGTTTCATTTATGCTGAGTATATTATTAAATTCAGACTGGGTACCTGTTGTCAAATACTTTAGTTCTTTGTTTATTTGATAATCCATAGCCTTTGTACTTTTAATTATTGTAACCAAAGAAAAAAAGAAAAGTAATATCATAGCAGGCACTATGGCTAGTACAATTTTAGAACTTAATTTTTTCATCAATTCACGTCCTTGCCATTTATATCATCTTCCTTTATTTTATAATATTTTACATTTTTATTCAAATTTGTATTATTGTGTAAAATAATAGTGCAGGGTTGATTATTACAATTCCTAAGTTTTATAGTTATTTCTTATTGACTTATTTCAAACTTTCATTTATTATTGTAATAATTTTAATCTTATTTTTCGTTATATTTTTTTATAATTTAATTCCTAATATAGTTATTAAAAAATTGTGTTAAATTTAAGCCCTATAGCATATTATGAAATTATACTAAATAAGTTCTTATAGTTTTTAATATGATTTCACGCTTATTAAAAGGTTAAAACAAAAAAGGAGGGATATTATGAATATTGGAGCTTTTTTAGATATAGATGGCACATTGTATAGAGATTCTTTAATGGTAGAACACTTTAAAAAACTGTTAAAATATGAAGTAATAGATGCTTCCCTATGGCACACTCATGCTAAGGAAACTTATTCTAACTGGGATAAGAGACAAGGAAATTATGACGATTACCTACTAGAAATCGCCAATATATACTTAAATTCCATGAAAGGATTAAATCAAGAGCATATGGAGTTTATATCTAATCAGGTAATAAAATTAAAGGGAGATAGGGTATATAGATATACTAGGTCTCGTATTGATTGGCATAGGAAGCAAGGTCATAAAGTAATATTTATATCAGGAAGTCCTGAATATTTAGTTTCCAAAATGGCTCAAAAGTATTATGCCACAGATTATAGGGGCACAAACTATATAGTTGATGATAATGGTAATTTCACAGGTGAAATCAATCAAATGTGGGATGCAGATAATAAAAAGAATGCAATTTTAGATTTCACTAAAAAATATGACATAGATTTATCTAGAAGTTATTCCTATGGAGATACTAATGGAGATTACTCTATGTTTAAAATGGTTGGTAATCCCATAGCCATAAATCCAACAAAGGAATTATTGACAAAGATTAAGTCAGATAAGGACTTATGTGAGAAAATAAAATTAATTGTAGAGAGAAAAGACGTTATATATGAAATCAATCCATCTATAACTACATTTTAATAAAAGTGACGGCTATAAATTTATAGCCGTCACTTTTATTAAACAAAAAAATTTGGGCCAATTTATGGCCCAATTTTGCAATTCGGACTTAAAAAGAGGAATTCTCTTCTTATGATAAAGAAATTCTACATTTAAAGTATAATTCCTTCTGTTATATATATTTTTGTTAATTTATTCCATATCTCCATAATTTTTCATAAAGGCTAGATCTACTTATATCCAGGATTTTAGCTGCTTTAGTCCTATTTCCACCTACTTTTTTTAGACATTTTAGTATGGCTTCCTTCTCGGCTTCATCTAAAATCTTTCTAAGGGGTTTATCCTCTTTCATTGTACTTAAGCCCCTATCCATATTGGTAATATGCATTGGTAAATTTTCTATTTCAATCTTTTTACCATAATCAACTAGGTTTATTGCCCTTTCTAACACATTTTCTAATTCTCTCACATTTCCTGGCCAAGAATAAGTTTTTAACCATTTTATGGCTTCCTTAGAAATTCCAGACACATAGTTTCCTACCCTCTTTGATAATTTAAACAATAGATATTCAACCAAATGATCTAAATCTTCAATTCTATCCCTTAAAGCAGGAACATTTATACTCATAACATTCAATCTATAATATAAATCTTCTCTAAATTGGTTATTTTTCACCATTTCTTCTAGATCCCTATTAGTTGCAGCTATAATTCTTACATCTAATTTAATACTCTTAGTGCCTCCCACTCTTTCTACTTCCTTTTCTTGAAGAACCCTAAGAAGTTTAGCTTGCATACTTTGTGGCATATCCCCTATTTCATCTAAAAATATACTTCCTCCATTGGCTAATTCAAATTTACCTATTTTACCACCCTTTTTAGCTCCAGTAAATGCCCCTTCCTCATATCCAAATAACTCAGACTCTAAAAGTTCATCTGGTATGGCAGCACAATTTACTTTAATGAAAGGTCCCATGTTCCTCTTACTAGATCCATGGATGGCATGGGCAAATAATTCCTTCCCCGTACCACTTTCTCCCCTTATTAATACATTAGAGCTCGTATGACAAGCCTTTTGAGCTAGATATTTAGTTTCTGTGAGCTTATTACTTTTACCTACAATATTATCAAAACTATATTTTGTCTCACTAACTTCCTTTAATGCATTCTTATAATATTTCAATTCCTTTTCTATTTGACTAATCTTACTAGCCAATACATTTATCTCATTTAAATCTTTAAAGAGAATTTTCCCTATGGCTCCTATTACCTTTGATTTTTTTAGTATGGGAGTTCTCATGACTACCACATTCTTATCTCTAATCTTTTGAATTTGGCCAAATTCCTCTTTACCCGTTTTTGCCACTAAATGGACTCTAGTACCTTCTATTACCTCTGTAACATGTTTGCCTATTACCTTTTTTCTCTCCACTCCTAAGAATTGGGCATAGGGTTCATTCATCATTGTAATATAACCATCTTTATTTACTACCACAATGCCATCATAGGCATTATTTATAATATTCCTAAGGACTTCTGTTGCATTCTTTTCTGCTTCTAAGGCCTTTTTGACCTTTCTTAAATTACTTATATCTTGGAAAATTGCAACAGCACCTACAATTTCACCGTCTTTAACAACAGGAGTAGTATTTATACTCAAATTCCTATTATTAAGAACCTTTTCCCTACCTAGTGCCCCTTTTCCACTTTCCAAAACCTTTACTAATCTGCACTCTTGTAGTACTTCTTGTATATTTCTTCCTATATTTTTTTGTCCCTCTAATCCTAATATATTTTCTGCCGAATCATTGCAAACTACAATTTCTTGATCTCTATTTATGGCCAATATACCATTATAGGTAGAATCTATTATGGCATTAAACTCATTAGTTAAATATTGTTGAGTTCTTAGATAGTCTTCTGTAATCTTCTTTGTATTTATTTTCCCCTTATATTTTTTCTCCATGTCTACCACTATTATGGGTTTTTTCAGATACTTTATTACTTTCTCTACTGGGTCATCTTCCTGAATAGTTTTAAAATCAGAAATTATACAATCTTCAATTCTGCCAAATGAAAGTGTATTATCTGTTAACATATCATATATGGTATTTTTTAATATTACACCTAACACTTTCTTTTCTTTATCTGTTACTGTAATAAATTCTTCTTCGCTTCCTTTAAAGATATTTATTACATTTTCATTTAGATTTTGTTCTCTTAAACAAATCCCTCTATCTATATAATCCTTTACTTTCACTGGCTTGCCTCCCTAATTTCAAAAAACATTAAGATTATTTAATTATATCATAATCTATCTTTCTTTTGTTTTACGTTTATCTTTTCACAATTTTCAAGAATTTTATAGTTGTTTTAAAAAAATTATTATATTATTCAGGAAATTTATAATTGTTTTCCTTAGGTTCTTTTAATTGTAAATACTTCTATATTTTAATTTAATATTTTTTTGTATATGGAAAAAAATAATATTAGAAATTTAATAAATATAATAATATAAGGAGGGTTTTGAAATGCATAAGAAAATAATTCTCACTTTTCTGGTATTCAATATGGTATTTTCCTTCATTTCCTTAGATAAAGCCTTTAAACAAAATTCTAATAGGGTCATAGTCTACAAACAAATAAATAGGAGCTTAAACTATTATGTTCCTTATTAAATTAAATATTGTACTTAATTTATAGGGCTAAAAATATCCGACAAAAACAGTAGGATATTTTTAGCTTTTATGTTGACTTTCATTCTCATTTTTTGCACTATTATAGAATATAGTTAAATATGGATTATTTTCACTTCTTCTACAAATATTATGATAATAATAATTATTACATATTAAGGAGGGTTTTTAATGAATTTAGATTATGCCAATAAAGGACAGATAGTTGAAATCATAAATATCCCCGATGCATCTATTAGAGCTCAAGCCATAAGACTTGGTATCTACAAAGGTGTAAAGCTTTTGTGTTCTGAAAAGTTGCCAGCAGGTCCTGTAATATTACAAAATCGTATGCAAGAGATTGCTATTGGAAGAAATTTAGCAAAAAAAATTTCTATTAAAACTATAGTTTAATCTATAGTTTATTAATTTTTAATGTCATTTTGCTTATATAATAAGGAGGTTAATAATGAGTTCATGTCATAATATAATTAGTCTAGATATACCCTATGATGGAAAAAAACTTGTACTTGTAGGAAATCCAAACGTAGGTAAATCTGTGTTTTTCAACGCTTTAACAGGTATCTATGTAGATGTTTCGAATTTTCCTGGAACTACAGTAGATATCAGTAGTGGAAAATATAATGACCTTTATGTTATGGATACGCCAGGGGTTTATGGTGTTTCATCCTTTAATGATGAAGAACGTGTTGCAAGGGATGTTATATTAAATGCAGATATGATACTAAATGTGGTTGATGCAGTTCACTTAGAAAGGGATCTATTCCTCACACAGCAAATTATAGATATGGGAATTCCAATGATAATTGCCCTAAATATGATGGATGAGGTAGAAAGAAATGGATTGAGTATAGATGTAGATAAATTATCTAAAGAATTAGGTGTGCCAGTAATTCCTACTACGGCCACTAAAAAACAAGGTATTCATATTATAAAAACATCTCTACATAAAGCCTGTACTGGAAACAAAATAAAAGGTATAGATAATCTTTTAGATGAAGTTATAGATAAGGTAAGTGTTAAATCAGAAGCTTTATTAGTATTAGAAGAGGACGAAAATGTCTGTAGTAGAAATAACCTAGAAAACAAATATAATTATAGGGAACATATATATAAGATTAGACGTGAAAGGGTTGATAATTTAGTTAAGGACACAGTATCTGAGACTAATGAAGGAGCTTCCTTTAGAACTAAGCTTGGTAGATATATGTTAAGACCTCTTACAGGTATTCCTATTTTATGTTTATCCTTATATATTACGTATCAGTTAATAGGTGTATTTGTTGCACAAACTATAGTTGGTATTACAGAAGAAGTTATAATGGGAGAGTATTACTATAACTTTATAATGAATTTAATGGGTAATTTTGTATCAGAAACTAGCTTTATGGGCCTATTATTAATTGGAGAATTTGGTATTTTAACTATGGCTCCCATATATCTACTAGGACTTTTATTACCATTAGTTGTTGGTTTTTATTTTATATTATCTATTATGGAAGACTCCGGCTATTTACCTAGAATTGCTGCTTTAACAGATAGGGTTTTAACTAGTTTAGGTTTAAATGGTAGGGCTATTATTCCTATGATTTTAGGTTTTGGCTGTGTTACAATGGCCACTATTACTACAAGGTTATTAGGTTCAAAGCGTGAAAGATTTATTGCCACAATGCTTTTAGGTCTTGCAATTCCATGTTCTGCACAACTTGGAGTTATTGTAGGCCTTATAGCTCCCCTTGGTGGAAAGATGGTTATGCTATACAGTATGACTATCTTAGGAGTCTTTGTAATTACAGGTACAATTTTAAACAAAATTATGCCTGGTGAATCTACAGATCTTTTAATAGATTTGCCACCTATTAGATTCCCCATATTACAAAACGTATTGAGAAAGACATATATTAAGTCTAAACAGTTCTTATTAGAGGCAGGTCCATTATTTGTTCTTGGAGCTATTATTATAACAGTTCTTCAATACACAGGAGCTTTGGAAGTTATTACGAATTCAGTTGCTCCTATAACCGAAGGGGTCTTAAAGTTACCAAAGGAAACTGCTCAAACATTCATAATGGGAATTATACGTAGAGACTTTGGAGCTGCTGGACTTAATACACTATCAGAAGCTGGCTTATTAACTCCACTTCAAACGGTGATTTCTTTAGTAACCATTACTTTGTTTGTACCTTGTATTGCTGCCATAATGGTCGTTTTCAAGGAAAGAAGTATGTCAGAATCGGCCCTTATATGGATTGGAAGTTTCGTAATTTCATTCTTAACAGGAGGCTTACTGGCTCAAATAATGTTATAAAATTTAAAGCTGTGTCTTAGACACAGCTTTTTTCAACAATTTTTTTATTAACTTTTTTTTATATTGTGATAAAGGACTAAAAATAATATGAATATACCTGAATTCATCATTAGGAAACCTCTATATGAGAATTTATTTTTTTCAATAGGTTTTTTATGAATTTCCTTTTCACTCAATTTCTCTTTGTATATTTCAGGAAGATTTTCAATCTCTTTTTTAGCCCATATGTAAATTCCATTCTTGTCATTTTCATTAAGCGCTTTCTTAAAATATACTAGAGCCTTGTCCATATTACCTAATTCCTTATTGGCAATTGTATTGTAGTAAATATTTCTGTTCTCAATAATGTCACCAGTTTTAAAATTCTCAATGGCTTTTTCGTAATCTCTCATTTCATAAGAGACCCTACCATTGTAATATTCTACTATATATTTTAATTTTAGGCTCTCATCATCTTGGTCATTATTTAATTCCATATTATTGGATTTATTTATAAAATCTTCAAATTTCTTTTCTTCATAATATTTAATAAGTTCTAATATATTGGCCTTTTTCCCTACTAATTCTTCATTTAACTTATTCTTAAAATATTCTTCATACTCAATTAATAAATTATAGTTTTTTTTAAGCTCATAACCTTCTATCAGGATTATACCTTCATCTGGTTTTATATCCACATAAAAATTTGGATTGTTTACTATATCTTCCTTATGGAAGTATAAGTTTTGAGGATCTATACTTTTATTAAAGGTTATTCTAAACTTTGCATTTTCTCCTCGTTTAATCTCTATAGGAATATATAATCTATCTAAATCTATATCTTCGCTTATTATCTTTTCCATTTTATTATTTTCATCTTTCATAACATGTATTTTATCATCTTTAATTTCAATATTAATAGTACCTTTATTTCCATAGGCAAAGGCATTGGAAGTTAGGATGATAAGTATTAATATGGTTATTCCAATTCTTTTCATTAACTACTCCTTAATATTAAGTTCCTTAAGATCTATTTGCCCTGCAAAATTCCAACCATCTTCCTTTACAAATTTCAATACATAGGCATAGTTTAAGCTATCGTATCCTTCTATCACATTTACATAGGCTACCTTTTCATTCCTATAGTTTATATTTTCATACTTTACTTCTTTTAACATTCCCTTTTTAGGATTCTTTTTAATATGGTTTAATCTAAGGATTGTATAACCATCAGGAAGAAAACTCATATATCTATCTGACGCTATTTTACCTATATATTTTGCTCCATCATCAAAGGATATACTCTTACTATTAACATATTCAATTATATTCTTCCAGTTTTCAAAAGCACCTTCCACAGTGGTCCTTTCTCTATCTTTTATTACGTCTTCTTCACTTATAACTACTACTTCTTCTTGGATTTTTTCTTCTACTTTAACTTCTTCTACATCTTCTACTATTTCTACAATTTCTTCTTGAGGATTAGAGCCATTAACAAAGAGTGATTGACTCAGAACTATGCCTAATACTCCTCCCACATTTATAAAGAGAAATATTATTAATATGCTTATAACTTTGCTTTTTGGTTCCATAATCTACTCCTTTTTAAAAATCGTATGATATTCACATTTTAGCAATTTATTGCTAATTTGTAAATATATTAACTTTCTTATCTACAAATATTTAATTTCTATATATGATTTACCCACTACATATTTTTTTAAACTTCCCCTTATCTAATTTGACATTTTATTTCAAAATCCTCCATAATTCGATTATTTATTTTTTATGTGTAACAAAAATTCCTAACTAAATTATTAGTTAGGAACTTTTTATTATTTTCTACTTTATTTTTCCACATAAGAAAGGGACAGCTTTGGCTGCCCCTTTCCTATGATGAGTTGTGGGTGGGAATAAGGTGTATTTAAAAGTCCTTAAGAACTTTTAAACAATATTATCCTGTGTTAATATTGTAGCCATATATAATATTTTTATACTAAAAAATAAAATATTTTTTATTTATCTGATCTAAGTAAGTTCACATACCTTTAGTTTGGAAATAGTTTATCCCTATTTTATAAATAGAAAAAATTTTAATTTTTTAACAGTCTAATGGTAAAAATATATGTGAGGTGAAGACTATGCGTAAATTTTTTTTAATTCTAATTTCACTTTCCCTTCTTATATCATGTAATACTAAGGAAAAGGCTCAGTTAAAACCCATGACTTCTTCCATATTTAATAAGGGAAAGATAGAAAAGGTAAAAATAGTAAAAGAATCTGATTTAAAGAAAAATTTATCCCTTTCTTTTTTAAATACACCTAGCAAAGACAATATATATAATGTTGTAGGTGAGACTAAAGATTATTACTTAGTAGAACTTGATAAATATAATTTAGGTATAATAGATAAATCTAGTGCAGAGGCACATATAGAAAATACCGTATTAGATCAAGAATCTTATAAAGCCACTCCTAATGAAGATGAAATGCTGCGTTATATAAATGGTGAAAGAATAAAGCGTGGACTGACCCCATTAAAAGTAGATAAAAATTCAATTAAAGTTGCTCGATTAAAATCCCAAGACATGATCGATAATAACTACTTTAGTCATTATTCTCCCACTTACGGAAGTCCCTTTAATATGTTAAATAAATTCAATATAAAGTACATAACTGCTGGAGAAAATATTGGTTATAATACTAGTGTAAAAAAGACCCATGAGGCCCTTATGGAATCTAAAGAACATAAGGAAAGCATATTAAATAAGTATTATACCCATGTGGGAATAGGAATAAAGGAAATGCCTAAAGGTGGAAAAATGATTACAGAAATATTTATTCAAAAATAAGGCAAAAAAAATAGCCCCTTCTATTGAGGAGCTGAAAAAAATTTTTGAGGAAAAACTTAAGATTTTTAAATTTTTTGAGGAAAAACTTAAAAAACTAGACTTCTACTTAATTGGATTAAAAAAGCCCTGTCTAAAAAGACAGGGCTAATAAGATACCATTCAAATAGAACTTACCACTTATGCCCGCCTTCCCACCGAAGGTAGTACAAAACACATCATTAGGCAGGTCTCCTGACTTATGACATTAGGACTGTTTGGCCTTCCCATATACACAGTGGCATATTCAAACAATCATGGTCATTTTACAGTAGCGGGGGCTGTGTCGGACTCACACCGAACTTCCCTATTAAACTACATAGTAGTACCTAAAAAGCTTTGAAAATATTAACTTTTCTTGATTAATATTCTATCATATAATGAATAGCCAGTCAATCTTTTTAGAACTTCATTATTTTTCCCCAATACGTGTTACATTTTTAAGATCTAATGCACCACTTTTATCTTTTCTAAGTGTGAGAGATGCTTTACATTTTTCTTCTGTTTGAGGTAAAACAATATCTAGGTCTTCTATAGTTCCTTTTTCAAGAAGTTCTTTAATCATATCTGGTGTAACTTTTTGTTTATACATATCAAGAGTACTCTTCCAGATAGTAAACTTACATCCATTTTTCCAATTACTGCAATAAAAGGCTTTGGTATTTTCTAAAACGTCTCCATTTTCACAGGCAATACAAGAACCAAATGAATTCTTCTTTCCCCTTTTATTAGTAGATATTACTGGATTACTAAAATTACTTCCATAATTATTATTTACTCCAATTACTTTAGATGTATTTTTCTTAATATAATTTTCAAGCTTCTCCATATACTTATCAGTTTCTATCTCACCATTAGCCACCATAGTTAGTCCTTTTTCCCAGCTAGCCGTTAATTCTGGTTTAAGTAGGGATGGTATAGATCTAATAATAACATCATATATTAGTTCTCCTTTTTCTGTAGGAGTTAATATTTGTGTCTTTTTATTAAGATTAATATACTTAATCAATTGTAATTTTTCTAATATACCAGATCTTGTGGCACTTGTTCCTATACCTTGACTCTTTATTTGTTCTCTTAATTCTTCATCTTCTATAAGTTTACCTGCATTTTCCATAGCAAGGATCATAGAACCTGAGTTATATCTTTTAGGTGGTGTAGTTTCTGATTCTTTAATATTAAAATCAGTAATTTTAACTACTTGTCCTTTTTTTAGTTTCTTTAATGTTTCCATATTATCTACCTTGGAGTTTTCATTTTTCTTATCTCCATTTAGTATTGGTAAATATCCCTCATCTACACATACCTTAGAAGACGTAAAAAAGCTCTCTTCTTTTATCTTTGTAGTTATAGATAATTTACTAAATACTGCTGGTGGATAAAATATGGCTAGGAAACGTCTTACAACTAATAAAAATATCTTTTTATCATTTGCAGACAGTTTATTAAAATTCCCTAGGCCTTGGCCTGTAGGTATGATAGCATAGTGATCAGTAATTGATTTATCATTTACATACTTGGTCTTAGATAGCCCCTTATATTTACCTTCATCTACTATCTTTTGAACAAAATCATTAATTTCTTGATCCTTTTCATCTAAATTACATGCTTTTTTAATATTTAAAAGTCCTTTTATATTTTTTCCAATTTCCTTTGCTACAGCTGTTGATAAAACCCTGGCATCGGTTCTTGGATATGTTAGCATCTTTTTTTCGTATAAACTCTGTACTACCTTTAAAGTTTCATCTGGACTTAATTTAAACTTCTTTGAACATTCATTTTGAATCTCTGCTAAGTTATATAATAAAGGAGGATTTTTTCTCTCCTTTTTTCTTGTGGCAGACAATATAGTTCCAATTAGTTCATCGTTATCTTCTTTCAATTCTTCTATAAACTCTTCTGCCTTTTGTTTATCTCTAAATCCAATGTCTTTAAAAAGTAATTTAGACATATAATAATTAGAACCTTCAACGGCCTTCCATTCACCATCATACTCTAAAGAGTCATTAAACTTAAAAGAAGAATTTATTTTATAATAGGGAGTTTTTACAAATGCTTTAATTTCCCTCTCCCTTTTAACTACCATTCCAAGTACACATGTCATAACTCGGCCTACTGCAATAACTGTATATTTTTCACCTAAACGACTACTAATACTTCTGCCATAGCTAAGAGTTAATAATCTTGAAAAATTTATACCTATTAAGTAATCTTCTTTTGCCCTTAAATAAGCTGAATCGGATAATCTATTATATTCATCTAAAGGCTTTGCCTCTTTTACACCTCTTCTAATTTCATCCTCTGTTTGGGAATCTATCCAAACTCTTTTCTTAACTTTATTTTTTACTCCAACCTTTTCATCTACTAATCTATATATATATTCTCCTTCTCTCCCCGAGTCGGTACATACATATATGGTAGATATATCTTTTCGTTTCATCTGAGCTTTTACAATATCAAATTGTTTTTTAACATTTGGTATTACTTCATATTTATACTCCTCAGGTAAAAATGGAAGGTCTTTTAATACCCACTTTTTTAACTTAGGATCATATTTTTCCGGATAGCTCATGTTCACTAGATGACCTACACACCATGTTATAACAGCTTCATCAGATTCTAGATACCCATTCCTCTTGGCTGCTTTCATATTTAATACCTTAGCAAACTCCATTGCAACACTAGGTTTTTCCGTTATAAATAAGGATTTACTCATATTAACAATTCACCTACACTATTATTTTGAATAAAAAAGTCATACTCCGTATGATTCGTTATGGAACCCTATGGTTCCCTTCGACGATTGCTCTCGCAATCTGAACACCGTACTTTAAAGAAGCAGGGGAATTCTTCCCCCACACCCCCTTAATATTTTTACTTACCCACAATCTCGAAAATATACAATTTCCTAGCAAGTAAAAATATCGAGCAAGTATTATGCTCGATACTATAATAATTTTCTTGTTTTTTTAATATTAATCTTTCATATTATATTATAAACTATGCCTACTTATTTTGCAAAATCTATAAATTACTAAAAATTCTAAAAGAAAAACTGTCAGCATTTTTTACTGACAGCTTCTGTTTATCTTCTTCTTGCAAAATCCACAAATCTAAACTTATCTGGTCTATGTCTTGACTCTGTGTATTGAAATAAGCTTGTATCACTTAAATACACATAGTTCTTTACCACTACTACCATGTCATATTTTCCTAAATCTAAGTGTTCTTCATCTTCTTCACTAGAAGGCTCTATAGTAATTTCTTTTTTAGCAAAGCCAATTTCAAGATTTAACGTATTTTCAATATACTCATATATGGAGTCTTCACATATTTCTTTAGTCAGTGAAGGTACAAATATTTTATTAAAAAAATCTTTATCAAGGATTATTTTTTCATTTCCTATTTTTCTAGTTCTTATTACTTTCCATACTAGATCATCTTCTTGTACCTCTAAATGCTTTACTAAAAAGTCATCTGCCTCCATTAATTCTAACTCATTAACAATAGTTTCTGACCTAGTTCCCATTTTTTCTGCCAACTCTTTAAAACTTATTAGACCTGAAACAGGAAAATCAAATTTGTTAATGTCTAAAACAAAGGACCCTTTTCCACGCATCTTTTGAATATATCCATTTTGTACCAGCAAATTTAATGTCTTTCTTATGGTTTCTCTAGATACATTGTATTCCTTAACCAACTCATTTTCTGAAGAAAGTTTTGTATTTGGCTTTAACTCACCATTTTCTATTTTTGTTTTAATTAAATTATATATTTTCAAATACTTACTATTCATAATCATCACCTAATATATTTTAGCATTTAGGTTCTTATTTAACAAGGTAATACACAATGGACTCATAGGGTCTAAGATTAATCTTTTCAAACTTCTCATTAGAATCTTCATAATTAGAAATTAGTATCTTACTTTCATATTCACTAAGATTTAACCCCTCCGGCAAACTAAATTCCGTATCTTCTCCATAAAAATTATTTATTACTAATAGTTTTTCATTATTATAGTTTCTCATGTACGCAAATATTTCTTTATGATCATCTAATATTAATTCATAATTTCCATAGGCTATCACATCATACTCTTTCCTCAACCCCACTAGTTTCTTATAATGATTAAATATGGAGTTTTTATTTTCTAATTCTTTTTCCACATTAATTTTTTTATAATTAGATGCCACACTTATCCAAGGTTCTCCTTCAGTAAATCCACCATGTTCTTTATCATTCCATTGCATAGGTGTCCTAGAGTTATCCCTTGATTTAGATTTTATAATGTCCATTATATATTTTTCATCCATACCTTCTTCACTTTTAATATTAAACATATTTAAAGATTCTACATCTTTATATTTGTGTATTTCATCAAATTTAGGATTAGTCATTCCTATTTCTTCCCCTTGGTAAATATAAGGAGTTCCCCTCATCATGTGAATTGTAGTTCCTAGCATTTTAGCCGATTCTTTATGATATACTCCATCATCACCAAATCTACTTACAATTCTTGGTTGGTCATGATTACACCAAAAGAGAGCATTCCACCCGCCCCCTTTTTCCATTTCCACCTGCCATGTGGATAATAAGTCTTTTAACTTTAGAAAATCAAAGTCCATTAAAGTCCACTTATCTCCATTTTCATAATCAACCTTTAAGTGGTGGAAATTAAAGACCATAGATAATTCTTCTTCCTTTTGATTAGAATATTTTATACAATTATCTATAGTTGTAGATGACATTTCTCCTACAGTAATAATATCATCATGCTTACCAAAGGTTTCTATGTTTAATTCTTTTAAGTATTCATGAATATTAGGTCCATCTGTATAAAATCTTCTACCATCACCTATATGATCATCTTCATATACGTCAGGCTTTGATATTAGGTTTATAACATCTAATCTAAATCCTTTAACTCCCTTTTCAATCCAGAAGTTTACTATATCAAATACTTCTTTTTTGACTTCTTCATTTTTCCAATCTAAATCTGCTTGAGTTACATCAAATAAATGTAGATAATATTCATCGAATTTTTCTACATACTGCCATGCTGAACCACCAAATTTAGATTCCCAATTAGTAGGTTCTTTATCCCCTTTTGCCTTTTTAAAAATATAATAGTTTTTATACTTTTCATCCCCATCCATGGCCTTCTTAAACCATTCGTGTTCTGTAGATGTATGATTAAATACCATATCAAGCATTACGTCTATGCCGCGACTCTTAGCTTCCCTAACCATTTCTTCAAAGTCTTCCATAGTACCAAATCGTGGATCTATGTTTTTGTAGTCCGCCACATCATATCCGTTATCCCTTTGTGGTGATATATAAAAAGGAGTTAACCAAATATAATCTACTCCTAGTTCCTTTAAATAGTCCAGCCTCTGTGTAACTCCCTTTAAATCTCCAAATCCATCTTTATTAGAATCATTAAAAGACTTAGGGTATATCTGATAAACTACACTTTTTTTGAAATCTTTCATATTACTCAACTCCCTTGTTTCAAATTGAAATTATTTTATCTACAAATAGGAAAAGGGAGAAATCACTCTCCCCCTCTTCACTTATATATGAAGTCAATTTATTTTTTAGTAAATGTAATATTCTTTTTGTTAAAGAATACTGTTAATCCAAATGGTATTCCAACTGCTGCAACCATAGCTAGGAAGAATGTGAACATGTGCTGTGGTTGTATTGATAGGATACCTGGTATACCACCAACTCCAACAGAATTTGCCAATACTCCACCACCTACTGATATTACTCCTGCAATTGCTGAACCTATCATAGCTGCTAAGAATGGATATACATACTTTAAGTTTATACCAAACATAGCTGGCTCAGTTACTCCTAAATAGCAAGATATAGCAGCTGGGATAGAAACTTGTTTTTCTTCTTCATCATTTTTGTTTAAATAAACCATGGCCCATACGGCAGAACCTTGTGCTATATTTGATAAAGCAATCATTGGCCATAAATTAGTTCCACCAATTTCACTAATTAATTGTAAGTCTATTGCTGTAGTCATATGATGTAATCCTGTAATTACAAGAGGTGCATATCCAAATCCAAATACTGCTGCAAATAACCATCCAAAAGCAGAAGTTAATCCTGCATATACAACACTAGATATTACTGAACCTATTTTCCAACCAATAGGGCCAAGTACTGTGTGTGCTAGTAAAACTGTCGGTACTAATGATAAAAATGGTACAAGTATCATTGAAATATATCCTGGTACTATTTTCTTTAATCTGATTTCTAAGTTAGCTAAAGTAAACCCTGCAAGTATTGCTGGAATAACTTGTGCTTGGTAACCTATCATCTTAATTTGTGTAAATCCAAAATCCCAAACTGGTGCTTCTGCCCCACCTGCTACTGCATAAGCATTAAGCAATTGAGGTGAAACTAGTGTAAGCCCTAATACGATACCTAATATTTGAGTAGTTCCCATCTTCTTTGATATGGACCAGGTAATTCCAACTGGTAAGAAGAAGAATATGGCTTCACCAATTAACCATAAGAAATGGTGAACTCCAGCCCAAAATTGAGAAACTTCCGTTAATGCCTTGGTTCCATCTTGTAATAACTTAATATCACCAATAACATTTCTAAATCCTAATATAAGACCCCCAACTACGATAGCCGGAATAAGTGGTGCAAATATTTCACCTAAGTGTGAAATCATTCTTTGAAGTAAACTCATATTTTGTCTTGCACTTTTCTTAGCTTCATCCTTACTTACTCCATCAACACCTGATATTTTCACAAATTCATTATAAAATGTTGATACTTCATTTCCTATAATAACTTGGAACTGTCCTGCTTGTGTGAAAGTTCCTTTAACACTCTTTATATTTTTTATCTTATCCACATCTGCCTTAGCATCGTCATTTAAAACGAATCTCATACGTGTAACACAGTGGGAAACAGCGGCAACGTTTTCCTTTCCGCCAATAAATTCTAATAATTCTTTTGCTTCATTAGAAAATTTACTCACTTAAGATTACCTCCTTTATCCTTTTCATAGGTACTAAATTTTCTTCCTTATAATCATTAATTGCATCAATATATTTTTTCTAACCCTCAACACTTGTACGTACATGTTCCTTATGTATTAAATTATAACTTGTCTATACAAGTATGTCAACTTTTTTCGACATAATTTTTAAACTTTTTTATTTTTTCTTGGAAGCCAGTTAAATACTACTCTCCATTAATATCAGATCCTTTATTCTATTTAAAGTTCCCTAAAATTACTAATTATATATAGACATACCACTTTCAAGCTCAATCAACTCTAGCTACTTACAAGGGAATATGAATGAAAAATTTTTATAAGATGGAACATCAGAACATCTTCTGGTGTAAACAATTGTGAACCTTCTACTGTGAATATACTATTCACACTCTATAGTCTAATAGTGACTTACCTTCTAAACGTTTTTATTTATATGACCGAAGTAAGTTCATATACATTTAGATTGGACATGGTTAATCTATAGATATACCAATTTTTATTTAAAACAAAAAAATACTCCTATGCAGGTTCCTGCTTTAGGAGTAATATTCCAATTAATTTATTTTATATTTTATTTACGCCTATTTAACTCTTGTCATTCTCACTACTCTCTCTTTTTTTATCTTAACTGGTTTCCACTTCTTCTTAGAATATTTCATGTACCCCTTATAATATCCCCTTTCTAAAGCAATAAAATCAAATTGGAATTTATATCCATTTCTGAGAGTCACCCTGTATAAATACCTTTTTCCTTTATGGTATGGATCTCTGTGATAGTCCATCTCCTCAGGGTAGTCTAAATTATCATAATTCATGTAATCTGCTTCATAAGGATTATAATTGTCGTATTCCGTTTCGTAATAATAGTCATCATAATACATAAAAAAACCTCCTTCCAATACTAGTTTATTTATACAAAGGGTACCTTGTTACATAAAATAAAAAATTTTATACAAAAAAGAGACATAAAAAAATGCCTCTTTTAATAAAATTATATATTAACCCAATATATGCTTCCCTTATTATTTCTTTGTAAAAATCCATATTCTATTAAATATCTTCTTACAGTCACATAATCATCGTATACACATTTAATAATGTTGTTTACTTCCATTTCATTATATTTAGTATTACACTTAAACTGACTTGCCATATGAAAAAGTATTACAATCTTGTCTTTTTCTTTTCTAGGAAGGACTTTTAAAGTCCCATCCTTATTTAGAAATTTTCCTAATACCTGACTCTCATGTTCCTTCGTAATGGCATATCTTTCGTCTAGCATTTTAGCCCCTTTGTGGATAGGCATTATGATTTCTTCTTCTTTCTGTCTTTCTTCAACCATATTCATTATAGTTAATAATACTTTAGCTTGTTTCTGTTTTTCCTTTAATCTAAACCTATGGTTTCTTACAGTAGATTTGGCAATACCTTCATTCTTAGAAACTTCTTCATCATCACTTCCCATATAGAAATCCTCTAACAATTTAGACTGTATTTCAGATAATCCCGTATATTTTTTATCCATATTTATTAACACATGAAACATGGAATTATGAGCATCCTTAATATGTTCTTTAGTGGCCTTTTTAGCATTATAAAATACATTTCCTTTAGGATATATAACATCTTCATGAAAGAATTTCCCGCAGACTAAACATATATATTTTCCATCTCTTTTCACATATCCATCCTTTAACTCATTTGTGGATGCCTTCCAAAAAAGCTCTGATACATCCTTGATAGAATAAAAGTTTTCATCTTGATTAATATCCTCTTCCATAGTTTCAACATGAGTTTCTTCTTTTACTGTCTTTCTAACTTTTTTTTTATGATATCCTCTATCTCCATAGGGTTGTAATTTTTCTAATAATTCTTCCTCTAGATTCTTTGCTCTTTTTTGTAATTCTATTTGAGCATTGAGAAAATCATCATTTATTTCAAAATAGTTCTTTTCTTCTTTTGTTCTTTTAATCTCTTCTATTATTTCAAATGTAAATTTATCTTCTCCAAATTCTTTATATTCCCTTTGTAGTTCCTTATTCATGTGACTTCCACTTCTAAGTTGCATCTTTGCACTGTTTGTCTTAGAGAGAATATCATTACTGCTATCTATGAATATTTTCCCATTCTCCATATTCTTAATAGCATATACGCCTACTGGTCTTTCTAATATATTCTTTACATAAGCTCTAGCAGCTTCTTCTTTTCTAGCCTTTTTATTTATTTTATCCATGTTTCCACCTCGTTGTTTGCGAATTTGTAAACATTATTATTATTTGTTTGTGTTTTTATTATATATTATTCTTTTTTATAAATCAATATGCAATTTTGTTTTTATTTTTACAAACACCATCTCATTTTGTTTGCTTTTGATTTAAATTATAAAAATAAGAGCATAAACTATGCTCTTATTTTTATTCCACATTTACTTTTATATCCTCTTTTATTTCATCACCAGGAGATAGTATGACCACATCTCCATCTTTTAATCCCTTTACAATTTCTATATTATCTTCACCCTTTAAACCTAATTCTACTTCCCTTAATTTCGCCTTATTATTTTCAACTACAAATACATAATCACTATCCTTATATTTAAAGACGCTATTCTTAGATAGGACAAGTACATCTTCTTTCATATCTTCTATTAATTTTATATCAACTTCATAATCAGCCATTAATTTTGATGTATCCCCATTAATATCAATCTCCATCTTCACCCTTTTTTGATCTATTCCTAAATCAGATACTTTCGTAAAGGCCTTTGGATAGATTTTACTTATGGTACCATCAAAATCTACACCTAAATCTTCATCCTCTATTAAAACTTCTCCACCAGTTTTTAATTTAATCACATCTTCTGCTAATACATCTACTTCCATATAGTATTTATCCGTATTTCCCATCTCAAACAGGATAGTGCCCTCTGTTACATATTGATTTTCCTTTACTAGTACATCTAGTATTTTTCCACTTTTATCTGCATATATAGTCCCATCACTCTCTTTATTTTTGAGTTTTTCAAGTTCATATTTCAACTCATTTATTTGACTTTCATAGGAATTAGTTACTTCCTGGGAAATATACTTTTTTAACTCTTCTTTACTGCTCTCTAAAAGATTTTCTGCTATGGTATATTCATTTAGTGCTCTCTTATATTCGTCTAGGGATACAACCCTTTGTTCATATAATTTCTTAGTAGAATCTAATTTTCTTTTGGCCTCGTCATAGTTGGCCTTATTTTTATCTACTGTAAGCTCTGCTTGTTTCTTATTAGTTCCATATTGGGATTTTAATAAATTTATTTTTTCATTAATCCCCTTCATAGTCAAACTATTATCTTTCGTATCTATTTGGGCTAGTAAAAGACTTTCATCTATTAGGTTCCCCTCTTTCACATAGATCTTTGATAGGGTTCCACTTATTTTAGAATATATGTTTTCTTGTTCTAGAGCCTTTATTGTTCCCGTCTCTTCAATATATTTAACCACATTCCCTTTATTCACCTTAGATACTTTTACATCTACTTCTTTATTCATTGTTAAAAATATGCTTCCCATTATACCAATTGCTACAATACCTATAATTAGCTTTTTACTTATCTTCATCATAATTCCCCTCCTAGGAAACTCTAGTTTTCAACGCTTCCATCAAATCTAATTTATTGATTTTCTTCAAGGTAAATATCAGTGAAATGACTATAAATATAATGGTTGTTCCCATGGTTATAAGATGTATCTTTCCACTCACATAAGGATTCATAGTATACAATTCCGTATTAAAAGATGCGACTACACCCTCTACCATTTTTATGCCAAGGGGAATGCCTATTGTTATCCCCAGGATAGTCATTATGATAGTTTCTTTTAATATCATTTTAAATATATCAGTCTTGGTAAATCCTAGTATTTGTAGGGTTGAAAACTCCCTGGTCCTCTCAGATATGTTCATTATGGTCGCATTGTATATTATTCCAAAACCTAGTATTCCGGCAAACACTACTAGTGTCCCCACTGATGATAAGGTTAATTTCATAAACTTCTTTGTGGTATCTATCAAGTCTTGAATCGATTCTACAGAGTTGACTTTCTTACCATCTTCTATTTCTTCCTTTATGGGTACATCAGTTTTTACATAGGCTCCTGTAACCATATTTTTATCTACTAGGATACGTTCCATTTCACTTATGTCCATATAAGCATTTATACCTAATCCCTGTTTAATTATTTGTCTTACCTCTATTTCCACATCGTCCTTATAAGGTATAAAATTCTTAACCAGTACCTTGTCACCTATACTTACATTTAAGTATGAAGCTAAGTTTTCCGATAAAACTATTCCATCCCTAGGTAAATGAGTTTTTACCTGTTCTAAAGTCTCAAAGTTATAAAATTTAGTATTATATTTTACTCCAATAATATTTACTACTTTAGATTTCCATCCATTTTCTATTTCAAAGGGATATTCTATTTTTCCCTCTATAATATCTGCTTCTATAATATTATTTAAATCTACTATGGCCCTCTTATTCAGTGGCTCTGTAAAATTTATATTGTAATCCATCCTTTGAAATCCACCATAATGATCAACAAACATACTATTAAATAAACTCAACTGATAAAAAGGAAATAAGGTTACCATATAGGTTATAGCTACTCCCATAGTCACTGTAAGAAATCTCTTTTTATTTCTAAATATATTCCTTACAACTACCTTCCATGAGAAACTTAATTTACTCCAAAATAAGGTTACCCTTTCTAGCAAGATTCTCTTTCCAACCTTTGGAGCCTCTGGTCTCATGGCTTCTGATGGCAGGATTTTTATAGCCTTTCTTGCTCCCATAAGTCCAGCCCCTATAGTTACCCCACTAGTTAGGAAAAATCCTAATACTATATATCTATAATAAACATTAGATGTGAGTAGTGGTAAATTAAAATAGGCTGTATACATGTTAGTGAGAGCCCCTGCCAACATTAACCCTGCCACAGAACCTATAATGGATGCCACTGCCCCTATAATAAAAGCGTACTTTGTATAGTGGATTAATACATCATAATTTGAAAATCCCATACTTTTTAGTATTCCTATGGTCATCCTATCTTGTGCCACCATTCTACCGATTATTACACTTATTATTAAAGCTGATATTCCTAAGAATATTACAGGTACCGTATTAGAAGTCTTTTTCAATTGTTTTATTTCATCAGATACCATCTTATGGCTAAGCTGATTTTTTCTCTCTGTTATTCTTTTAAGACCAAATTTGTCTAATTTATCTTCTAAAATATCCTTGATTATATCCATATCCTTTTCATCTTTTATCTTTATTAGTAAACTATTGTATTGATTATTATATCCAATACTGTTTTGCAGAAAATCCTCTTTACAAAAGACTACTCCAAATTTACCTTCAGGTGGTAGCAAACTCTGCTCATTTTCCATTAAATATATATATTCTGGACTATAGGCTATACCACTTACTTTTAAGGTATAACCCTTACCACCAAGCTGAACCTTTAGATCATCTCCTAATTTTATATTTCTATCCTTAGCAAATTTGTCTAATACTATAACTTCCCTTTCAGCTTCTATAAATCTACCCTCTGTTAAATATACTTTGTTTAAGCTTTTATTTTCATCTATGGTAACTAGCCTTATGTTGGCATTCTTCTCATTTCTTTCAACTTTAAGTGGTACTTCCTTTATTATCCGTCCCTCAATTTTGTCTATACCATTAATCTTTTCTAGATCTTTTATTTTGTTTTCTGGAATCTTCACTATATCCACAAACATGTGGGGAAAGTTTGTTTCCTCATAATATTCATTCAAAGTATTGCTAAGATTTATGGCTGTGGAATTTAATGCTGTATATAAAATTATTCCTACTAAAATAACACAACAAGTGGCAATTACTTGGCCTTTCATTTCCTTCATGAATCGAAATAATCTCAAGTCTAGTTTTTTCATTACCACTCAATCCCTTCTACAGAATCTGGATTTTCATTAACTATCACATCTGTAATCTTGCCACTTCTCATCTTCACTACCCTATGGGCTATTTTACTAATGGCAGAGTTATGGGTTATTACTATTATGGTCTTTTTATATTCTCTATTTATCTTCTTTAAAAGATCTAATATACTAATTCCCGTCTTATAGTCTAGAGCTCCTGTTGGCTCATCACAAAGAAGTATGGTTGGATTCTTAGCAACGGCTCTTGCTATGGCCACCCTTTGCTGTTCTCCTCCACTTAGTTGAGATGGAAAATGACCCTTTCTCTCACTCAAGCCTACACCGTCTAGAATTTCATCTATATCTAGGGGATTTTCACATATTTCTGTGGCTAGTTCCACATTCTCCTTAGCTGTTAAATTAGCCAACAAATTATAAAATTGAAAGACAAATCCTATTTCGTCCTTCCTATATAGGGTTAACTCCTTATGATTATAGGAAGTTATTTCCTTTCCACTAACTTTTATCTCTCCCTTAGTAGGTTTATCCATTCCTCCAATTATATTTAAAAGAGTACTTTTTCCAGATCCACTAGGCCCCAATATAACTACAAATTCCCCTTCATTCACATGGAAATTAGCTTCTTTTAGGGCATCTACCTTTATTTCTCCCATTTCATATTGTTTGTGTAAATTTGAAACTTCTATTATTCTTCTTTCATCCAAATCGGGCACCCCCTTATAAACTACATATAACTCCTATTTACCTATTCCATTTTTAAGAAAATCTATTAATACATCTGATAAGTACTCTAGCTTTTCCACATTATCCAACTCCACATTATTTATGATATATTGGCTAAGGGATTCATTTAAGCCACTTATCATGCAGGATATCAATTCCAAATCTATATCCTCTCTTATGCTTCCATTTTCAATACCCTGCCGTAAAAATTTGAACATAAAATCATTGCTCATACCTTTATATTCTTTATATATACGTTCCATTAATTCTGGGTCCTTTAAAAAATCATAGGCAACTTTATAGTAAATAGGATTATTAACTGCAAACTCACATCCCCTTATATACAATCTTTTAAGGAAAATGAAAAAATCTAGCTCATTACTTTTCTCCATAACAGGCATCAAATATTTTATCTTTTCCTGGGAAATTATGTCCATAATATGCTTATATATGTCGTATTTATCTTCAAAATATTGATAAAAGCTACCCTTTGATATTTTAGCTTCCTTAACTATATTGTTTATGCTAGCTTCATTAAATTTATTTTTGTAAAATTCATTAAAGGCAGCCTTTTCTATTCTATTTCTCTTTTCCTCTTCTATATTAAAGAAAGTGCTCTTTGGCATTTTATACCTCCCACTTATGACCATCAAGTCATATGACCTTGTGGTCATAGTATATTCCCAAGAAGTTATTTTGTCAATAATTTTTGCAAAATTTTCAATAAATCGTATTGACTTTATTTTCTATAGTATGCTAGGAACTATGCATACAAATATATGGCCGAATTCGTATCAGGAGTAAATTTATTTACAGATATATTAAATCTAATAGTATTAGGGGCAGGAGGATATTTTGTAAGTACTGGAGAAATTGGCATGCCTGATTTAGTGGCCTATTTACTTTATATAGTCTACTTTATTCAACCAATTAAAAAACTTACTAACTTTATTGAACAGTATCAAGCTGGTATGGCTGGATTTGAAAGATTCGTAGAGATTATGGATATAAAACCTGAAAGGGAAGACTCTAAATATGCTAAAGATTTAGAAAATGTATCTGGAGATATTGCCTTTAAAAATGTTAGTTTTAATTATTCTGATAAAGAAAAAGTTTTATCTAATATTTCCTTAAAAATAAAAAGTGGTGAAACACTGGCTTTAGTAGGGCCTTCTGGTGGAGGTAAAACTACACTCTGTCACTTACTTCCTCATTTCTATGAAATAAACCATGGAGATATAACTATAGATCATAAGAACTTAAATGATATAACCTTAAAATCTCTAAGACAAAACATTGGTATGGTACAGCAGGATATATTCCTATTCTCAGGTACTATTAGGGACAATATTTTATATTGTAAAGGTGACGCTAAAGAAGAAGATATTATAGCAGCTGCTAAAAGTGCTAACATCCATGATTTTATCATGTCCTTACCTAATCAGTATGATACTTACGTGGGAGAACGTGGAGTTAAACTATCTGGGGGGCAAAAGCAAAGAATCTCCATAGCTAGAGTATTCTTGAAAAATCCTCCAATACTAATACTAGATGAAGCCACATCTGCCCTAGATAATGAAAGTGAAGCAATCATTCAAGCTTCCCTTGAAAAATTATCTAAAGGTAGAACTACCATAGTAGTGGCCCATAGATTATCTACTATTAAAAATGCAGATAACATAGTAGTATTAACACCAAAGGGTATTGAAGAAGAAGGAACTCATGATACATTAATGAAAAATAATCACATATACACAAAATTATATAATGCTCAATTCAAAGGTTATATGCCAGATACAGTTTAAGGAGAGATTTAATCTCTCCTTTTTTTACTTACTAGGAAATTATTTTAATAACTCACATATGGTTGAATATGTCATATTCGGTACATTTTCAAAAGTATATTTCATGTGAACCCTTTCTGTTATCATGTGCCCATCCTTTCCGAATGTTCCTATATTAACAACAGGTACATTAATTTCCAATACTTCATTTACATCATAGAAATATTTAGTTTTCCAGGAAGGCATGTTCTTTCCTAGGGTCTCAATAGTTTCCACATCATCACTTAGTGCCATGAAACTAGAGTCTGAAATGTATGGATAGAACATTCTAACCTTAATAGGATTTTCACAATGTTCTTGCACTTTTTTAATAGAGTTATTTACTGAGTCTAAAAGCTCTCTTTCCTTTTCTGTCTTTCCAGTCATTTCAATCCTAGCAGAAAATACAGATCCAAAGAATACAATTATGGAAGGGGACTTATCACTACTCCACTTCCAGGCTTCTTCTATTACTTTCACACTAAAAATTCTCAAATCTAGGGTTGGTTCCTTTTCATTTAACTCTTTTGCAAAATCAAATATGTGCTTTCTAAACTTTTCTCCATGGTCTTTTTCTAATTCATCATAAAACTCTTCCCATGTTTTAACCCTAGTCTTCCAGGGCAACTCTCTATACTCAATATTACTCATATGACAGTATTTTTTATAGGATTCATTTGTGTATTTAATCACATTATCAAAGGCCTCTACTGCCTTTTCCCTACATACCTTTATTACATCAGCAGGAGACATGGAGTGAGTAAAGAAATTATAGTAAGCATAAGCTGCCAGAGCCGTTTGTACCGTATACCCTTCCTTAAAATCTGACTGCTTAAGGGACATGGGGGGAATTGTAATCTCTCCTTGTGCTTCATCACAAAGATCCGTATTTAATTCTATTAGTCTTGTAAGTTCAGCCACAATTAAGTTTGGATCAAGGGCACTATATGCTTGACCAACGTGTGCTTCCTTACCTACCACATAAAAGGACGGTAATAGCTTTCCTATACTTCCAAAATACACATATCTATTAACATCACCTATATTGTATCCCGTTGAATAATCTGCATTTATACATGCTATATATTCAAAACCTTCCTTTTCTTTTAACATTTTGAATTCCTTAAGACCTGTTAGTACACCATGGGAGCCATCTTCCTCATCACATTCTGCATAGGCTATAATATTCCCGTTAAGCTCCTCTGGATGCTCTGAAAAATATTTAATTAAATGCATATGACCTGCCACGCCTGATTTCATATCTAGAGCCCCACGACCAAACATATATTCACCAGATAATATATCCTCTCTCACTTCTTCACTTATATCCATATTCATAAGTAATTCAGGTAATTTGTCTGGTGAAAAGGCATATTCCTTTATATGTCCAAAATCATCTACTCCTACTGTATCTATATGACCTAAAAGTATGATAGTTCTATTTGAATTTCCCTTTGTTCCTTTCACATAAGCGTATGTACTATGTCTATCCACAAAATCATCTACAGTTTTAAGCATCTTCACTCTATCTGGATACTTCTTGAAATAATCTAATTCTGTATAATATTCATAGATTTTCCTGGCACAATTTGTCTCTCCACCTAGTGACCTTACAATACTAGGTGTGGATACTAGATCCTTAGTTATATTTTTTACTTCCTCAAAACAATTCATATACATGACAACCCCTCCTAATTAATCTTATTAAGTTGTACACTTTATTATGTTTCAATTATTGTGACCTAGGATTTAACACAAAAAAAGAAGAGAATAATTCCCTTCTTTGGTTTGAACAAATATATAGTAACCTTAATTATTTTTTAAATACTCTTCAAAGACTTCCCATACTTCATTTTTTTCAAAGCCCTTCCTCCAGGCACAAATACCTGCTATGTCATACTTTTCAGCTAAGTTTACCTTTTCTTCTATAGACTTCTTATCTTCTATCCATATTTTATATGTCTTATTACCTTCCACATATTCTGTATAATACTGGGCCACATCTTCACTCCACACAGGTTCTAATTCCCTGGAATCTACTATATTCTCAAGTTTACTCATGGTTATGGCCTTAGAAGATATCTTTATCTTTTTACCTAGTTTTTCCTCTGTCCATACTCTCATGTAAAAGGGAATTCCTAGGACTAGTTTTTCTTTAGGTATTACCTTAAGGCTTCTCTTAATTCCCCTTTCTACCCATCCAATAGATGCTACAGAACCACTATTTGGACTAGATGCCCAGTGTTCATCATAGGCCATTAGCATGAAATAATCCAAATGTTTAGACAGTTCCTTCCTATTATACACTAGGGACCACTGTTTACTTCCCCCTGGAACGGTCACATCCATAGATAGAATTAATCCACCCTTTTCTGTATAATGGCGAAGTCTCTCAACAAAACTAGTTAATTTACCACTATCTTCATAAAATATATTTTCAAAATCTATATTAATACCATCTAAGTCATACATTTCACTAAATAGTATTAATTGAGCTATTACCTTATCTTGTACTTGTTCATCATTTAATATGGCCCTAGTTAATCTTGGATTAAAGCTGTTTGTAACTAACCCCCATATATTATATCCTTTTTCCTTAGCATCCTTCATGTATTTATAGTCTCCACTATTTACTACAATTCCTTGTGTATTTACTATGTTAAACCAAGTGGGAGATACTATTTGAAGGCCTTCTATCTTATCTTCATTTTCTATATTAGGATTTTTCTTCCCCACATATTCCCAGGACAATGTTATTTTACCCTTGCTTATTTCTTTTTTTCTTTCCTTTTTCTGTTCATTTTTATCATACTGATTTATATATACTTTGTTTCTATCATGAACAACCTTTATTCCTATTAACTTTTGTACATCTAAAAGGGGCACATAGTTCTTATCATCTCTATTCAATGTATGTACATTGAGTTCTACACCCGATTCATATATTAGGCTCTGTATTTCTTCATTTTTAAAAGAATAAGTAGGCTTAAAATAAGCTCTTGTTCTTTTTTCATTCATTCTCATCTCTCTATCTAAATGTACTTTTAAAAAATCAAAATTCACATATATATTATCATTTTCCAGTATAAACTCTTCTTTTATTAACTTTCCATCAATGACAACCTTTTTAATTTTCATCTCTTCAAAAAAGTCTATTCCACCTAAAATAACACCTATTATCATACAAATTAAAATTCCCCTTACTAGCCATTTCCCACTCAAGTCATCTCCCCCTTAATAAAGTAATAATCCCATACCTGCCGATAAAACAATCCCCATAATAGGATGTATTTTTACTTTCAGTACTAAAAATAATATTAGAAAAAAGATAAGTACTCCCTTCACATCTACAATGGCCGTTTTTCCCACTGTAATAGCTGCACTTATGATTAAACCTAACACAGCAGGCCTAAGTCCTAAAAATATGGCCTTCATAGATGGCTTGTCCTTATTCTTTATAATAAATTTTGCTGAAAATGTTATGATTGTAAAAGACACAATAGTAACACCTACACTTCCTGCTAAAGCTCCCCATACACCAGCAATTTTATATCCACAAAAGGTGGCACTATTTATGGCAATAGGACCTGGTGTCATTTGAGCAATTGCCACTATATCTACAAATTGTTCCTCCGTTAGCCATGCATTTTTATATACTATTTCCTTTTGTATGAAAGTTAGCATGGCTAATCCTCCACCAAAGCTAAATGCTCCTATCTTAACAAAGGTTAAGAATATATTAATTATCTTTAGTATCATAATCTATTTCTCCCTTAAATTTCATATATCCCATAAGAGCCGATCCTATTATTATCCATATGGGATGAATCTTCAATAGGACTATACATATGACTGTACCTAATGACCATAATATAAATATTGCCCTTTTAGGTAATGATTTAGATAGTTTCACTACTCCTGATAAAATGAGAGCAACTACGGCTGGTCTTATACCTTTAAATAATGTATTCATAAGTTCATTATTTTCAAATTTTATAAAATAAACGGATACTGTACTCATAATTATAATGGCTGGCAATATGGTGCCTAAGCACCCTACAATAGCTCCCATGAATCCAAATAAATTATATCCAATATATGTGGATGTATTAATAGCCAAAGCTCCAGGTATACTTTGAGCTACGGCCAATATATCTAAAAATTCTTCTTCTGATATCCATTTATTCTTCTCTACCATTTCCTCTTGCATAAGGGGAATCATAGCATATCCGCCACCTAAAGTAAATGTTCCTATCTTAATGAATATGAGAAACATTCTAATTAAATTGTTCATAGTTATCCCTCTTCCTCAGTATTTTTCTCTAGTTTATGTCTTTTCAAAACAATCCCACCTCATGAACTTTCTTATTATGTAGTTTCCCACTTTAAGTAAATCCTATCATATATATTATATAAGTTGTTCTGATTAAACGAAATAGTTTGTTGAATTTTTTCGAATTAGAACAAATATTTTTTCTTGTGTTTAATCAATTTCTTTAGGGGTATTAATCTAATAGATAAAAATTAGTTAAGTCGACTTAATGAAGTTTAAAATATAAAATTGAAAATGTAGATTTTAGGAGGAATTTAATATGAAAAAATACGAATGTTCACCTTGTGCATATATATATGACCCAGAAGTAGGAGACCCAGATGGAGGTATTGCTCCAGGCACTCCTTTTGAAGATATTCCAGATGATTGGGTTTGTCCAGTTTGTGGATTGGGAAAAGACATGTTTGAAGTAGTTGAATAAAATTTAAAATAACTAGAAATTAATTTAGATATAGGATAGATAGTTTTAAATAACTATTTACTCTATATCTTTTTTATATCTTAAAATTATTAAAGGTATGTATTATAAATAGTATAGTTACTTATCTATGATGGCATTATAATAATATAAATTAATAAAAATTAGGAATATATAGTATAGTCAATGTGTTATCTATAAGCAGATGATCACAAACCAAGTTCATATATAAGTCTTATTTGCTATAAACTACGAACTAGTTTATAACACCAAACCTTAGCTAAAATTAATACTACATTTATCAGATAGTTAACCATTAGACTGTAGTACAAACCCTACTTGAATTAAGTTTAAATGTATTAAATACAGAATGAATTAACACTTATATAAAAAGGAAGTGCGTAAAAATAATGAGTATTAAATGGAGAACACTTATAGCTACTACTGTTTTAGGAATATTTATGTTATCAATATTTCCCCTTAAATGTTTTGCTAATAACAAGAATAATGAAATAAATAATCTTATAGAACATAATAATATAAAAAATAATAAAGATGATATCTCTAAGGAACAAATTATTAATTGGATAGAAGAGCAAGGAGAAAAGGACAGATATTATTATGGCGGACTTTCATATGAATTGGTTAATTTAGACAATGATTCTGAATTAGAAGTAGTTGTAAAAACTGAAGGAGGAGTACATCTAGGAGACTTTTTTATCTTTGATAAAAAGCAAGATAAAAAATACCACTTAATAATAGAGCAAGACTGGAAAGTAGAAAGTTGGAATTTGTATAACCCTATAGCGGATCCTCCAGAAGTTGGATATAAAAAAATATTTGAAATAGTAACAACTACAGGAGGGACAGGAATAGATATTCATGAAGTTCGTTTGTGGTATATAGAAGATGGGAAGTTTATTCAAGCATGGAAAGGAATATTGAAAGATCGATTATTTTTTTTAGATTATTATTCTTTAAAAATAGGTGATTATCAATTTGATCATTATACTCATCAAATATATGCATGGTTAAGTAGCTATAAATATAAAATAGATGGATTTACACTGGAGAAAAGCTATGGTACGAATACAATGACTTATAAATTCGATGGAACTCATTTTATATTAGATACAGAAACTGGATATATAAAAATGAACTAATACTCCCAATGAATATTTAAAAGGATTTAAAAACTTTAGTTAACATATAGCTCCTGATATTCTAAAAATAAATAGATAATAAAAAAGACAAAGGATAAAATCCTTTGTCTTGAAACTAGCAACGTCCTACTCTCCCAGGCAGTTGCCCACCAAGTACCATCGGCGCTAAGAGACTTAACTTCTGTGTTCGGTATGGGAACAGGTGTAGCCCTCTTGCTATTATCGCTAGATGTGTTGAACAACAGAAATCTTCGATTTCGTCTTTGTTCAATACTAAGAAACCTCGTGTTTCTTAGTTTCTTAAAGAACTAAACAATGTGTAACAAAT
>NZ_NIBG01000014.1 GCF_002270055.1 Anaeromicrobium sediminis
GAAACTACATACTTCTTTGCATTTGAATTAGATGAATTCTTTAGCATCCAATAAGCAAGACGTAAGCCATCACCCGTATTAGTTGCACTATCCGGTTGTAAGCTATTAATCTTTCTTATTAAGCTATAATCAGAAGCTAATTTCAAATCAGATGTAATATGTCCTTTTTCAGAATAAGCTACTATACCTATTTTTACATTTGACTTGTTGGAAAATTTGTTTATGAAGTTCTTTGCAGCATCTTTTGTTATTTCCATTCTAGATTTTCGATTTCTACCAAAACCCATATAAGTACCCATACTTCCAGATGTATCAATAACTAATACAATTTCCTTTTCTGTTATACCCGTTAAAGATTCTGGCAATTTAACTTCATCACCACTTATTTCGTATTTAATTACTCCCGTATCTCCAATACCATATTCTTCAGCATCTGCAGAACGAATTGCACTTGATACTATATCATTTGGTATTGATTCAGCCATAGCCGCATTAGGCATTACTGTTATTATGATCATAAGAGCCATAATCCAACTTAATAGTCTCCTCATCGTTTGCCTCCCTATACATACACCTAGTATCATTAATTGCCATTTCTAAAGTAGATTTCATTTGTTAAAGGAACCACAGAATCATTTATCTTACTTGTTATGGTAATAATAACACCATTAGCCTCCGTTTGTTCCACTCTAAACTCTGTAATATTGTTGGCAAATGGATCTTCCTCTATTGTAATTTCCATTTGTGATGTTCCTTCGCCACGCTTTAGGGTTTCATCAACATGTTCATATTTAATGAATTTAGTATCATTTATTTTAAAAATAACTGGATTTGTCGTTCTTGCTACTCCTTGCCCTCCTATAATATCATCTACTATTCTATTCATGGCAGTTTGTGCGTTATTTTGTGCTTGAATATGATTATCTGTCCTGTTAAATGTTTTTAAATTAGGAATAAAAAATGAAAAAATAGACGTCATTACAATACCCATAATTCCCATTGCAATTAATACTTCTACCAATGTAAGTCCCTTATTATTGTATCTCATCTTTAAATAACCTCTCATAATTAATAAATAATTTTAAATTGCAAATTATCTCATTTGCTCCCAATATACATCTACTATATTGTCATACTTAAGATAAGATGCTGCATCATCTACTCCTGCTTCTGATTGGATAAGGAAACTTTTTAAAGCTCCATTATTTTCAAACTGATCTTTTAAATTCACGGTTCCATCGGCTATACTCATTTTATCATTTTCAAATACTGTCTTTAAGATATAGTTTTCAGTATTACTTATAGCCTTAAGATTATTATCTTGTATATGGATGTTTCCTTGTGCGGCAATGATTCCTGTATAGTTTAAGTTTCCTGTTATATATACATCTCCCTTAGTGACTATAATTCCTTTTAAATTACTATCCGTAAGATTAATAGTATTATGAGCTCCTACTTCCATGGGTTTACTCCCCCCAGGTCCCACAAGCGCTAAAGATCTATCGGGATTATCATTTACGAAGATGATTTCTTTATCTTCATTTATGTCATTTTCAGTAGGAATAATATCTTCTTTAAAGGAAAATCTATCTGTAATATGTACTCTAGTGTCTAAATTCACGCCTGCAGGCTCACCAGTCTTATATCCTTCAGTATAGTTCACTACAGGGTCTGCCATTTTGTTTATATAGTATTTATAATCATAGGATTTAGATTTCAATACATGATCAGTTAATCCTAATTCTACACCTTCTAATATGGTCCCTTCACTTATGGTAGCTCCAACATTGTATCTAATATTACTAATATTAATACTATCTCCACCAATTGTTAGGTCTCCATAATCTTCACCATAATACTTAAAGTATTCACTTTTCTCCACAGTACTTAACTGACCCTTTTTTATCAAAACTAAGGGCTCATAATTTTCAAATTCAATATTAGAGGGTTTATATTTTTCTTTACGCTTACTGTGGTCCGTATTTGAGTATAAATCATCATCATCCTTTAGATATTCTCCATAGGCTTTATAGTTTCCCTTTATGGAAACACTCTCCCCTGTCTGGTAATATCCCCCTGCTAGGTCAATGTAAACTGTGCCTCCTATATATACGCCCTTATCATATAAACTATTTTTACTTTCTTCTCCATCAATTGTTAAGGAAGATTTACTTTCAATGTCCGGGCTGTTTATAACAATACTACTACTTTGATTATGTTCTACAGCATCAGCTCCATTTGAGAACCCAAAATAACTTCCATCTATTGTAATGTCCGCATCTTTTCCATTTAATTCTATATCATCCTTTGTATTTAAAACCCCATTATTTATGGTGATAGTACTTCCTGTAGTATCCTCTTGAACAACTAAACTATAACAATATACATCTCCATTATTTATAGTTATGTGAGAATTATCATCATTTGTATGAATATAACTATTAGCAGCCACATTTCCGTTTATGATAATATTACCACTTATATTATTGTTCCCCACAACTAGACCTCCAAAATCTCTACTGTCTGTAGCCATCTCTCCATAGGCATATATATCTCCATTGATAGTAACAACACTGTTACCTGTCACATATATATTCTTCTCTGTAGTAATGGCCTTTGTCCATAGGATATTTTCATTTAGTTGTGCTTGTACATTTTTTACGTAGTAAGGAGCATTAAAATCAGGAATTCCAATTTGAAAGGTACCTCTTATTTGTTTTGAAATTTTTTTATGGGTAAAATCCGATTGAAGGGTTATCTTATAGGGAACAGGTTCCTTCGTCTTTTCATCTATTGATATATAAGGTTCTGGGTTGTTAGATGAATCTAGACTTACAGTACTTGTGTCATAACTTACTGAATATTTTTCAGTAGAACCATCTACAATCCTGACTGTACTAGATTGTTCATCTGTATTTTTGTCTACTACACCATATTCTTTATCATTTAATTCACCTTCTAAATGATCATTTATATACGATGCAAAACCTGCCCTAAACCATTCGTTCATTACCAATTCTATTTTTTCCTTATTAACTTCTCCATAGCCATCTTTCCCATTAATAAAGATGCTATCATCCACTTCTGGATTACTTTCTTCCTTTTTACTTTCTGCTTCTATAAATAGTTCTAGCTCATCTTTAACTTTTTTATTTCCAGCTTGTATAGCATTTTCTATCTCTTTGCCTATAACTGCATAGGCCTCTTCAAGACCTGCCTCTGTTAAGTAAAAGGATGTTTTCACATTTGTATCTACTATTTGTCTTTTTAAGTTTACAACACTTAAGGATATGATAGCAGTGCCTAGTAAAGTAAGTATGGACATTACTGCCATTACTAAAAGAAGGGTTGATCCTTTTTTTGATTTTAAAATCTTAATAATCATACAAGGTCCTCCTTATTTAATAGTTTTAAAGGTAACTAACTCAGCTAAAGTTCCCCTTTTGTTACTTACAGTGATCTTTATTTTAAAAACCATATTTTTATTTCCATCCGATATAGAACTGTCATATATATTTTCATAAATATATACTTGTCCATTTGTAGTATTTACAGTGACTTTATTAGTTTCAGATGAAGAATATACCTTGTATATATTTACCCTTCTAGTTGTATTATTAGATACATTTAAAGTCATATTATTAGCTACATTACAGATTATTCCTATGTCTATTGGGTCAGTTGAAGTGTTTGTTAGTAAGATTTCATTTATAAAAACACCTGTATTCTCAATATTTATGGTATCACCATTGGTTCTATCAGGTGCATTTATTGTAGCGTCAAAGGATGGTAAACTCCCCGTTGAATTTTCATAGGCCCCATATTTACTAATATTAAATGTCACTGTCATACCCGTATCAGTATCTACCTTTGAACTAACATTAGCACTAAGGGTATCTTTTCCTATTAATTGTTCCATATATCTTTGAGCAACTTGATTTGCAATGAGTCTATCCTGTGCATTTGTATTATTTCTAACACTAGATACAAACAATGATGCCAATGGAGTTATGATAATACCTAGAATTGCTATACTAACTAAAACTTCTACTAAAGTTAGGCCTTTATTATTATTTATTATTTTCATAAGTTAAATTCCTCCAGCCTATCTTTTAACCTCTATATTCCCAATATTCTTTATAACATTTACCCTTGTTCTTTCAAGGTCATCATAATCAATTTTTACATTTAATTTTAAGTTTGATGTATTAATAAGGGATAAATTTACACCACTTATATCTTCACTACTATTTCTTTTGTTACTAATAATATTTAACACTATGTTATCACCCTTTGGTCTGAACTGAACCTTACCATTTTCATAGTCCCGTGGGTAACTTTCAGATTCGGTTTTATACTTGTAATAATACTTCCCATCTTCCTCTATTATTTGAAATTCAACATTCTCAAAATTTGGATTATCTGCATGGACATAAGTTCTAGTATTTCTACTATTCACCCTTCCCATAACTACTGTTGGTATGTCTGCTGTAACTGGTTTTACCGTCATGACAAATTCATAATTTTTTATTTTTCCTAAAGTATTATCATCCTTCTTAACCAACCCTGAAGTATATCCACTAAATTCATTAAATGGATTATCCTTTCCATAGTCATTTTCAATATGCCACTTTAGATAGTCCTCATCTTTCATATGAATCTTAGGTATGGCATAAAAATCCAAGATTATATTCCCTGCCATTTGCCCTTCTTCAGATTTTGTTATGTTTAAACTGTTAATAATTATTTTTTTAGGAAAAGATTCTATTTCTTTAACAAATGCCATAATTTCATTATAACTACCTTCATAACTTATGGTTACTGATATTTTCTCTAGTTGACCTTCAGACTCTTCCTCATCAGACTCTTCCTCTTGTGTCATATTATCATATTTATTAAATATACCCTCATACTGTTGGACGATGTCTTTAGCTATCTTATCTTTTCCATTTAGTGCCTTATTTATCTCTTCATTTATTTCTTCATTTATTTCTTTCTTTTCTTCTTCTTTTTGTCCCTCTATTTCATTTAATTCTTCTTTGTCTAATGTACCCTCATATTCTAATACTAAATCCTTAAGTACATAGTTTTCTTTTTTTGTCTCTTCTTTTTTTATTTCTATTTTTCCTAGTTTTTCTTCGGTAAAGGACATGCTTAGAGCTTGGATATTAGATTTTTTCACCATATCATCTAAAATAACTATTATTTTTTCTTGTATAATCATAGGAAATAACCTTTCACTGGCAATTTCTATCTTAGAATTCATAATCTTAAAATTTTTATTGATGTTATCTTTATATCCAATCTTCATCTTTACTTTATTGACTTCATTTCTATATGCTTCTACATTTGTTTCCAATTCTTTTATTTTACTCCTATGTGGTACAAATGCAAATTTATAATATGCGCCTACTACTATTAGTACACCTAAAAATATAAGTAGTATTTTCTCCCTCTTAGTCAGTTTCATTATTGTTCACATCCTTAAATGTACACCTTATAGCAAAAATATAACTGCTATTTTCTCTAGACTCTTTATTTATAATACTCACATGAACATTCTCAACTAAGTCTATTTTTTTTAGGTTATGTACAAATTCAGCAATGGTAACTCTACTCTTTGCTACTCCCTGCATTTGTCCATCCTTTACTGTTAAAGATATAGTTTTAATAAATAAGTCCTTAGGAGTACTAGAAGATATTTTTTCCATTAAACTACTGCTTACAATATCTACTTTATCCATATCCGTATTAATAGCTTCCACAATAGTATAATAGCTATTTGTTATTTTCATCTTTCTCTTAATTTCTTCTAGCTCATTACTCTTTTTAATTCGCTCTTCAGAATTTAAATAGTTCTTTAAATCCTGAATTTCCTTTTCTATTTTATTAGCCCTTTGAATATTTGCAAATGTAATGCTTCCTATTACTAATGTAATGGTTATTCCTATAAGGCTCAAATGTATAAGCCTTTTTTTAGAGGTCTTTTTTGTATCAATATAGTGTGAAAAAAAGTTAAAGTCTCTCATATTCTTACCTACCTTCTGATTAGAGCTCCTATGGCATTTAAACATTTCTCAAGATTAATTTCACCACTGTTTTTTCCAAGTTTTATATTATCTATTTCATTAATTTTAAAGGTTGGTATATTTAAATTATCCGTCATGTATTTTGATAGGTTTTTAATATTTGAACTTCCACCATATAAATAAATTTCATCAATTTTATTTCCACGATGGCGACTGTTGTAATATCGAAATATTTTCTGAATCTCTTCAATCCATATATCTACACTAGATTGTACAATTTCATTTAACATACTGGTAGATGAAAGTCCATTTAATTCTTCTAAATTGGCATATTCAATTTTACGCTGTTGTGCATCCTCTAATGAAAGATTATATGTATTTGCAATATTAATATCAACATCTTTTCCACCCTGATGGATCAATCTATTAAACCTAATTACTCCTTTATCAATAATTGTAATATTAATGTATTCATAACCTAAATCTATCAATGTAACAGTCTTATCTAAACTGTAATTTTCATTATTTATTGTAAGCTCCCCTTCAAAAACCTTAGCAATTGCATTTGCGTTCATATCTAAGGCCAAAGGTTTTAGCTTCAAGCTTTTTATTAGTTCTAGATAAATTTCTACCATGTCCTTTGGCAGTGCAGCCACTAGAACTCTTATATTATTCATATTATTCTCTGTAAACTCTTCTAATATCTTATACTCAACTACGTATTCTTCTAACCTTATAGGTAGATATTGTTCAATTTCTAAATCAATCATTGATGATAATTCATCTGATTTTACATAAGGCAAAACAAGTTCCCTTGTAATGGCCTCCCTACTTTGTACTGTACAGATTACTTCTTTTTCTTTTATTTTATTTTTACTTAAAATATTATAAATTATGGTTTTAAATGCTTCTAAATTTTTTATATATCCATCTTCATAGGATTCTGGTGGCGTATCTATCATAAAGACATGGTCAATTATAATCTCTTTATTTTTTCCTTTTCCAATAACTATTTTTGTTGTGTATTTTCCAATATCTATGGATATAATATTTTTTTTAAACAAATTTTTCACCCCGTTGTATTTATCCAAGTAGTATATGTATGTACCACTTTATAATACCCTTCCCATAGAGAATTGTCACTAAAGTTGATACTGAAATGAAAGGCCCAAAGGCTATTTCATCCTTTCTATGTTTTAATCTTAAAAGTATTAAAAGTATAGATATAATTGCCCCAATTACAAAGGATAACAGGGTTATCAAAAGAATACCTTTCCATCCAAAGGCAAAACCCAAAACCCCCATAAGTTTAATATCACCACCACCCATTGCCCCTGTAATAATGGCAATGAGTAAAAATATTCCTCCACCAAGTACTAGTCCTAGTATGGAATCTTTTAGTGATAATAGGCTAAAATTATTAAATATAATAAAAGCACCTGATACAATGATTCCAAACAGGTTACATTCATCAGGTATTATTTTTAGTTTATAATCTATAAAAGAAATTACAATTAATAAACTTGCTAGTATTCCATATTTTACAAAAAAAATACTAAGTCCAAATTTTAAATATAGTAATAAATATATTATTCCATTTAAAAGTTCAACAAGGGGATATTGCAAAGAAATAGTTTCTCCACAATATCTACATTTTCCTCTGTTGAATAAATAGCTAAATATTGGTATTAAATCTATTGACTTTAAATAATTATTACATTTAGGACAATGGGAAGGAGGATAGGCAATTGATTCTTCTTTAGGTATGCGATAAATACATACATTTAGAAATGATCCTATTACTAGTCCTATTGTTAGTATTATGTATATCATTTTGCCTTCTCCTTTTTTTAATAGTTAATAGATTAAGATTCTGAAATTAATCGTTGTTAGTTAGATCATTATCATCATCATCACCTATACCAAATGTATCAGAAACATTTGGATATAATTCTTCATAATTGCTACTATCGTAAGTTGTTACAGTTACATCTCCGTTTTTATCAATTACTACTCTAAAATATGTTCCTTCATTATGTGTTTCTATTTGAGGAAGCTTTTCAAGATAATTTGTAATTTTATCTTCAGAAGTACCTTCGGTAACCTTTCCATCTAATATTATAACTGTGTCAGTCTTTGCAGGCGGAGTAATTTCTCCTTGTGTAAGTAATATAGTAGTGGCATTTGCAATAGTTTTAGCACTTGCTAAATCTGTACTTTTTCTTGCATCATTAGTTACGCCAGATAGTTTTGGTATTGCCATGGACCCTATAATTCCTATAATAGCAATGACAACAATTAATTCTACTAAGGTAAAACCTTTTTTGTTTCTTAATTTCTCATTAAAAAATTTTAACATTTCCTTTCCTCCTTAAAGTTTATTTTATTATAAAGGCCTTAAAAAAGGTCTTTTTCACAATTTTAGTTATTTGAAAATTTTCCTTATAAGTTAGGATTTAAGTGTTAGGGCTTAATAAAAATAATATTTAAATTAAACCTGTAAATCTACGGCATAGTACTCATCATATCCAACATAGGCATTAGCATGGCAGTAACAATAGCTCCAACGATAAATGACATAACTACAATCATGAGTGGCTCCATTAATTTAGTCATCTTTCCAATGGATGCTTCCACCTCTTCATCATAAAAGTTGGCTGTCTTATCTAATATATCATCTAATGTTCCTGATTCTTCACCAATGCGAATCATGGAATCAAGCATAGGCGGAAAAACACCAATTTCTTTAATAGGTGTTGCCAAATCGGCGCCCTTTCTCACTTCTTCCTTGGCTCTTAAAATCCCCTTTTCAACGATGACATTATCCACAACCCTTGATACAATATCTAATGCTTCCATAAGGGGAATACCACTTGACAATAAAGTGGATAGGGTCCTAGTAAACCTTGATGTAATAACCTTTTGGGCAGTTCCCTTCACAACGGGAATTCTAAATTTTATATGGTCTATTAAAAATTTCACTTTGTCTGTTTTCACAATTTTTTGTATGCCATATAATGATAATATCACGAAAGTGACAAATATGTACCAATATGTTGTCATTATGTTACTAATAAACAGCAAAATTCGTGTAGGAAGAGGAAGTTGAGCACCATTTCTTATAAACATATTTAAAAAGATGGGCATTACAACGGTTAACAAAAATATTACTATAATAATTGATATAACACTTAAAATAATAGGATACATCATGGCTCCTTGTACCTTATTCCTAATATTATTTTCTTTCTCATAGTGGATAGCCATTCGACCCATTATTACATCTAATGTACCACTAACTTCTCCAGTTTGTGCCATATTAATTAACAGGTCTGGGAAAACCTCTCTATGTTTTCTTAGGGATTCAGAAAATGAAAATCCCTTTTGCACCTCTTCATGAACTTCCCCTATTACTTTTCTTAACCTTTTATTTTCTGTTTGAAGTCTTAATATGTCTAAACAATTTATTATAGTAACCCCCGCATTGAGCATGGTATAAAATTGTCTACAAAATATGGCAATATCCTTAATCTTCACTTTCCCAAAAAGCCCTAAGCTTATTTTCTTACTTCCTTCTATAACTTCTTCCACCTTTATGGGAATGTTTTGATTTTCCCTAATCATCCTAATAACTGCTTGTTTATCCCTTGCTGTATATGTTCCTTCTATTTTTTCTCCTGTCTTACTAATTCCTTTATATTTGTAAGTGGGCATATACTCACCCCTTGTTTTTTGTATTATTTATTATATAGTCATATAAGTTGACAACCTATCAGAATCTACTGCACAGTTTAATGCTGCTTTTTTATCTATTACTAAGTTATTGTATAATTCAAGCAAGGAATTATCCATAGTCCTCATGCCAAACTTTTTACCTGTCTGAATACTACTTTGAAGTTGATGGGTTTTTCCTTCTCTAATCAAGTTTCTTATGGCTGTTGTTGCTGTCATAATCTCTAGTGCTGCCACACGACCACTTCCATCAGACTTTTCTAGTAGTTGTTGTGAAACAATTCCTTCTAGTACACTAGATAATTGTACTCTAACTTGCTGTTGTTGATTAGGAGGGAAAATATCAACAATTCTATCAATCGTTTTTGCAGCCCCTATAGTATGTAATGTGGAAAGTACCAAGTGTCCCGTTTCAGCTGCTGTAATGGCTATACTAATAGTTTCTAAATCTCTCATTTCTCCTACTAGTATTACATCTGGATCCTGCCTTAATGCGGCCCTTAGTGCATTGGAAAAGTTCTGAGAATCATTCCCTATTTCCCTTTGATTCACAATACTCTTATTGTGTTTATGTAGATATTCAATAGGATCTTCAAGGGTTAAAATATGGCAACTTCTTTCCTTATTTATACAATCTATAATTGAAGCCAAAGTAGTAGATTTACCACTTCCAGTGGGACCTGTAACTAATATGAGACCCCTCTGTTTATGGGCTAATTCCCTAATAACAGGAGGAAGACCCAGTTTTTCAATAGTGGGCACACTTGATGCCACACTCCTTAAGGCAATTCCACAGCTTCCCCTCTGCTTGTACACATTGGCCCTAAACCTACCTATTCCTGGATGGGAAAATGAAAAATCTATTTCCCCCTTTTTTTGTAACTCTTCTTTTTGACTTTCTGTTAGAATCTCTTCCGCTAAAGAGATAGTATCTTCTGGAAGCAAAGATTCTTCACTTAATCTCTCTAGATTTCCATTTATTCTTGCAACAGGAGGTACAGCTACTGTTATATGTATATCAGATGCCTTTACTTCAACTGCTTTTTTCAATATGTCTAATATTTTCATACTACACCACCTAATCTATACTATAGGCTACCCTTGTTAATTCTTCTATGGTTGTAACACCTGCCAATACAAGTTCTTTACAACTTTCTTTTAAAGTAACCATTCCTTGTTCCACAGCTTTTTCCCTTAAAATATCTATACTGTCCCTTTGGTCAATATGGATTCTTATATCCTTATTTACAGTCATAATTTCATGAACAGCTATTCTTCCCTTATAGCCTGTCCCATTACAATAGCTACATCCTTTTCCTTTATACAATGTATAATCATCTGTAGTATTTAACAGCTTTTTTTCAGTCTCATTTGGTATGTATGAATCTTTACAATCATTACAAATTTTTCTTACTAATCTTTGAGATATTACCCCAACAATAGCTGAAGAAACTAAATATGGTTCTATGCCCATATCTATGATACGTGCTATAGTTGAAGGTGAATCATTAGTATGCATGGTACTTAAAACAAGGTGTCCCGTAATAGATGCCCTAACGGCTATTTCTGCAGTTTCTGAATCTCTTATTTCTCCAACCATGATCGTATCAGGATCCTGCCTTAGAATAGATCTTAGGGCACTTGCAAAGGTCATATTTGCCTTTACATTTACCTGGACTTGATTTATTCCATCCAATCTATACTCTACTGGATCTTCTACTGTAATGATGTTTTTCTCCAACTGATTGAGTTCCCTAAGAATAGTATAAAGGGTAGTAGTCTTCCCACTACCTGTTGGCCCTGTAACTAAAATAATTCCAGTGGGATTTTTAATTACCCTTTCAAGGAGTTCTACATTTTTTGTTGAAAAACCTAACTTACTCTTTGACATAAAAAAGTTACTTCTATCTAACAATCGAATAACTATTTTTTCTCCATAGACAGTTGGTAACACAGAAATACGCAAATCAATTTCTTTTCCATCCACAGTTGTTTCAACTCTGCCATCCTGAGGAATTCTCTTCTCAGCAATATTCATTTTCCCCATTATTTTAATTCTCGTAACAATTGCAGAGTGGGTAGATTTTTCAGGAGACATAATCTCTTGGAGTACTCCATCTACTCTAAATCGTACTCTCACTCTACTTTCAAAGGGTTCTATATGAATATCACTAGCCTTTGCTTTCACTGCTTGTCTAATAATAGAATTAACTAATCTTACAACAGGTGCATTGTTGATTTCATTGATACTTTCTTCATCTATGTCCGTATAATCATCCTTAATATATTGGTTTTTAAAATCTTCAACTGCCTTTTCTGCCCTCACATTACCATAATAACGGTCAATGGCATTTAAAATATTCTGTCTGGAAGCAATTACAGGTTGTACCTCTAGACCTGTGGCAATTCTCACATCGTCCATAGCGAAAATGTTAAGAGGATCAGTCATGGCTACAATCAATTTTCCACTTTCCTTTTTTACAGGTATTATTAAATGTCTTTTGGCTAGACTTTCATTAATCAATCGTGGAATTTTAAAATCAATATATTGTTTTTCAAGATCCATATGAGGAATTCCCAATTGAATTTCTAAAACTTCCATCATTTGATTCTCTTCTACAAATCCTTCATCGATCAAAATCTCTCCCATTTTTTTCCCTGAAGTCCTTTGTAATTTCAATGCTTCTTTCAGCTGTTCTTCCGTAATAAACCCAGCATTAATTAGCAAATCTCCTAGTCTTTTCCTTTTCTCAACCATAGCCATCCACCTAAGTTTTATATTTTTATTTAAAATAAAAGGCCAACTATATTTATATAGTTAGCCGGTTACGTCACTGCATTCACACGGCTTAGACGTCCACATATATCCGTGTTTCATATGCTCTCATATATTATTTACTTAATTAATTATACTATATTAACCGTTAATGTTTCAACCATCTTATGTAAATTCGACAATATATTACCACATGAAAAAACTAGAAAATAAAAGGTTTTATCTTCTAGCTTTTTACTTTAGTATTCCTACTAAAATATTTAAAAATGTTCTCCATTTTCATAATACAACTCTTTATCTAAATTAGTAAACATTACACAGACATCTTCATAGTCAAACTTATTTACTCTCTCAGTAATTGCCTTTGCTACTTTAGTTCTCACTTCTTCTCCCCTTTCAAACCAAAGGACATCTATAAAGGGATAGGCAGAATCTTCTTCTCCATCTACTATGAATGTAGTATTTATACACTCTAGTGTAAAATAGTCCCTAGGACATTCTATTATTTTCTCTAAGTCATCTATTAGTTCTTTACTAATTTCTTTTATATTCTCTTTCTCCATTCCTCTAACTCTTATATGTGGCATAGATAAACCTCCTAAAAATTCATTTTTCCAGTTTTTTTATACGACAAAAAATTTTCCAGTTCTTTTATCCTCTCTTCACTAGATTCTACTTTGTAAAATGGAATCTTTTTTATTTTTAATTGAGTAATTAATATCTTTCTCATAAGCACAGGAGATTTCACTCCTCCAACCATATTTATTCTCCTTAAAGAAAATAATTCATCACTTATGCTAGATACGCCTCTTTTTCCAGTTAGACTTCCCTTTATACCTAGCTCTTCTAACATCTTCTCGGTTTCGCTGTTGTAAATTCCATAAGGATATGTATATATGGTTATATCTTTTCCCGTATGTTCCTTTACTCTATCCATAATAGCCTGTGTATCAGATTTAAACCTAGCCGTATAATGTTCATTATTTTCCTTCTCCATCTTACCTACACCCCTAGGGCTATTTATTTCATCTCCCCAGTTATGAAGTCCATATGAATGGGATTGTATTTCTATTACTCCACTATCACTCATTTCCTTGATTTTGTCCCAAGTGAGCATAAAATTATAACCACTATTACTTGACTCATCTATAAGACTTCCTACTATGGAAATTACACCTTTCATTTCTAACTCTTTTAGTATGTGATATGCATAAGTATAATTACTCATATATCCATCATCAAAGGTGACTACTATAGGATTTTCAGGCAAATTTCTTTTTCCTTCCCTATAATCTATTAAGTCTCTAAAATTTACCGTATTGTATCCCATGGCCTTTAAATAAAGCATGTCCTCATAAAATTTTTCTGGTGTTATGGTTATAGCTGATAGTTCATCTTCATTCTTTGATATATGATGATATGTTAATATGGGAATTCTATTTTTATCATTAGATATGTATATGGCTCCTAGGCTAACTATAATAAAACTTATTAGTAATATCCATGCTGCAGTTTTTCTCTTAGTCATTTTTTTACCCCTTATTCCCTTTTAAACATATTTAAAAAATTTATTTTTTTCATACTTTAAAGAGATTTTTCATAAATTCTCTTTAAATCTTCTTCATTTAATTCTTTTAATGTTAGCTTTATACACCCTATCATAGTTCTAAAAGTGTCCTTTACTAATGGATCTATCATATCCTTAGTAACACCTAAATCACTTAAAGTCTCTGTAGCTCCTATATTATTTAGTACTTCTTTTAATGCTACAGATGATTTAGCTGCCGCTTCTTCTTTACTTAAATTAGAAGTATGAAATCCTAAAAGTTCCGTTAAAGATGCATACCTATCTATGTGTCCATCCCAAGTTTCTTCTAAAAAAGCTACTCCCAATGTGGCCAATGTGGCTCCATGTGCTGAATTAGTATGACCGCTTACAGGATGGCCCATTCCATGAATCCCTATAGTTCCCCCATGGGTAATAGCTATTCCTGCCAATGTATTGGCCCAAGCCATCTTTTCTCTAGCCTCTATATTAGTCCCATCTTCTAATACTTTATGTAAATTATTAAGTACTAAACTTATTGCTTCCTTTGCATACATATCTGTAAATGGTGTAGCACCCTTTGATATGTATGCCTCTATGGCATGGAATAACACATCAATTCCTGTATTTTTAGTAATGCTCTTAGGTACACTTACCATTAATTCTGGATCTACTATGGATACTTTAGGATATAAACATCTATGTCCTATACCTGGTTTTTCTTTAGTGATAGGATTAGTTATTACACTAAACATGGTTACCTCAGAGCCAGTTCCCGCCGTAGTACTTATGGCAACTATAGGTAGTGCACCTTTTATGCCTCTCATGTTAGCACGTTCTCCACCAGGAAGATAATCTTCTATAATGCCTCCATTAGCCACAACTAAAGCTATGGCCTTAGCTGCATCCATCGAACTTCCTCCACCTAATCCAATTACAAAATCACATTTTTCTTCTTTAGCTAGAGTTACCATATCATTTATATAGTTAGTTTTAGGGTTAGGATCTACCCCTTCATTTACAACTACTTCCACACTGCCTTCATTAAGGAGTTTTACAACCCTATCTAATATACCCGTTTTTCTCATGCTACTTTTCCCAGTAACTAATAATGCCTTTTTCCCAATACGCTTTCCTACTTTAGATAATCTATTTAAAGAACCACATCCAAAGATTACATCTGTGGGAATACTAAATTGAAATTTGTTCATACATGTCACCCCTATTTACTTGTTGTTTGTTAATTAATAACCATTCTATTATATCAAAATATCCTCAATAGTACGTATATCTTTTATTGTTATAGTGCTTCTGTCAAAGTCTATTAAACCTTCATCCCTCAATTTTATCATTTCTCTAGATAAGGAAGGCCTCTGAACACCTATATACTTAGCTAGTCCCTCCCTAGACATACTTAGCTTTATTTTTAAACTCTTTTGCTTTTTATGTTCTTCAAATAGATAAAAGCATATTTTTTCCCTTAAGGTATCTAAGGATAACTCTTTTACTTTTTTGTTTAGCATTAATACCTTATTAGACAATAGATTCATGAAATTTTTAAGTATGATTTCATTTTGACTACATAGTTTTACAATCTCTTCTTTGGAAATGAAAATTATTTTAGATTTAGTAACAGATATGACAGTAGCTGGATATTGATTAAAATTAGAAAACATTATGGCTTCTCCAAATATGTGTGCCTTTTTTAATTGAGTTAATGTTACATTCTTACCACTTGAATAAATTTTTCTTATTTCCACAGTTCCATCTATTATTATGCCTAATAAATTACAATCATCTTCCTCAAAGGCCACCATAGAATCTTTACCATATTCTTCAATTTTATAATTAATCCTACTAATTATATTTTCTATTTCATCCTCATCTACACCCTTAAATAACATACACTTATTCAATATTCCTATTACATCATTCATAAATATTTCTCCTTTTTTCATTTTTCAAAACACATAATACTTATTATACCCTGTATTTTTTGTTCTGTAACATTTATTACATACATGGGTCTTTATTATAAGTATACTATAGTCATGAAGTAACATTAACAAGAGGAGGTAATTAATAATGAAAAGAAAAATAATTCATATAGATCAAGATAAATGTAACGGATGTAGATTATGTGTAGATGCCTGTCATGAGGGCGCTATCCAAATGATAGATAATAAGGCCCAACTGGTAAGTGATAAATACTGCGATGGACTTGGAGATTGTCTTCCTGTCTGTCCTACAGATGCTATTAAAATGATAGAAAGGGAAGCAGATGCTTTTGATGAAGAAGCTGTAAAAGAGAGAATGGAGATGAAGAAAAAGATGAAAGCAATGCCTTGTGGTTGTCCTGGAACTCACGCTAAAAAAATTGAGAAAAAAGCACCTATGGTATCTAAGACAGAAAGTACTCAAAAAAATAGTTTTTTACCATCTCAATTAAATCAATGGCCTATACAACTTAGATTAGTAAACCCTGATAATGATTATTTTGAAGGAGCTAACTTATTAGTTGCAGCTGATTGTACGGCATTTTCTTATGGTAACTTCCATGAGGATTTCATTAAGGATCACATAACTGTAATAGGTTGTCCTAAGTTAGACGATAATAATTACAATGTGGAAAAATTAACTGCCATAATAAAGAACAATGATATTAAGAGTATAAAAGTAGCTAGAATGGAAGTTCCTTGTTGTACAGGAATGACTAAGGCAGTAAAAGAAGCCATGCTAAATGCTAGAAAGATTGTAGATTATAAAGAGGTTATAATAGGTTTAGACGGAACTATTAGATAGTACCATGGGACTGTAATTTATTACAGTCCTATTTTTTTACTCTTATTTCTTTACAATTACTTACAAAATTAGTATCTTAGTATTAGACGCTTTAATGAGGGGGACATTTCATGAAGAAAAATTTCTTATGGATTTTACTCGCAATCCTTCTAATGTCTACATTCACTTCCTATGGGGAGGAAAATTATAAAAGACATTATTTTTATTATGGAGGATACAGTAGTAAAATTCCAACTGAGTTTCAAATAAACAAATCTAGAGAGGAAATAGTAACAGAAATCACAACACAAGATGGAAGTAAAATTAAAATATACAAACAGCCTATTAAGGGATTTCGACTAAGTGACTACGTATATTATTCTAATGAAAAAATAAGGCAAGGTGTAGGAGGTTTTAGTTTAACATCTAGTGATAAAATCACTTATCCAAATACGGCTACTGCCTATAGGACATCCTATACTAGATCTAAATCAGATACTATACCCAATGATAAAAACATGTATTATGAAATCCATGAATATTATAAAGATACCAAAACTATGATAACCTTCTGGTTAAAAACTGATGAAAATCATATTGAAACATATAAAGAAATTCTAAATAATATGGCAAAGAGTACTTGGCTTATGGATTCTAAGAGTAGAATTACCATTACCAATCCTAAGGATCTAGAGCCAAAAGACACATCTCTTTTTCTTGAAGGAACAGATTTTAATATATCTATTCCAGATAACCAAATGGCTTGGGGAGTATTTCATCCCGTATCACCCTATTATGATGATTTTATAGAAGGAGTGGAAAAATTAGAAGATAGATTAGATAAGAGATTTGAGTTTCTAATGACCTACTCAGATTTTACAACTCCAATGCCTCTAACAGGCACTGCTACAGCTTATAGAGACAATAGATTTATGATGCTAACTCTACAGCCCTGGGTAGATGGAGATAGAAAAAGTGTAGTTACTATGGAAATAATAAGGGGAAACTATGATGGATATTTACGTAAGTGGGCAAGAAATATTAAAAGTCTAAATAATCCTATTTTATTTAGACCGTCTAATGAAATGAACGGAGATTGGAGTACTTGGTCTGCTTGGTATCTTGGAAAGGATACGGATCTTTACATAGAAGCTTGGAAAAGGATGTATAGGATTTTCAAAGAAGAAGGTGCTGACAATGCATACTTTGTGTGGAATCCTCACGATAGATCTTATCCAGACTTTGCTTGGAATAATCCACACCTTTATTATCCAGGAGATGAGTATGTGGACTTTGTAGGTTTAACTGGATATAACAATGGTACTTCACACAAGGCAGATGTGTGGAGAGAATTTAAGGATATATATTATCCATTATATATTGAATATATGTATTATTATTCTAATAAACCCTTCTTAGTTACAGAGTTTTCTTGTAACGAAGTAGGCGGAAACAAGGCCAATTGGATAAGTGACGGATTTAAATACTTTAAAGACATGCCTAATATAAAATTAGCCGTTTGGTTTAACCGTATAGATGGTTTATGGAAATACAATATTAATTCTTCACAAGAAGCTGAAGATGCCTTTAAAAACTCCATACAAGGTGACTATTTTACTAATAATATTATAATGCCTAAAGAAGATATTCAGGAAGAAATTAAAGAAGATCAGTAGATATACTTATATAATAAAAAGGCTATGAAATCATAGCCTTTTTATTATATCTTATTAATACCCTAAGGATTCTTCCACTAATATAACATGGATTCTGTTTTTATCCATTTGCTTCTTAATTAGAACATAATCACTACAAATTCTTTCTGGAGAACTACATTCTACACAATATCCTAACTCTTTACAGGGAGTTTTTCTATCTAGTCTTTTAGAATTAGCAGGTGCTGCTATCCTTTCATTCCTATCAATTGCCTCTTTAACATCCTTTACTATCTTGTTAGCCCCAGCTACTACTATTACCTTATCTGGACCATAAATCATGGCAGCAACACGGTTTCCACGGCCATCCACATTGTATAAGTATCCATCTTCTGTAATTGCATTAGTACTAGTAAAATATCCATCTGCACAAAAACTCTTTCTATATATATCCTTAATATCATCAGGAGTTAACCCCTCTGCATACCTATCTAAGAAATTATAATCTCCATTTCTCAAAAACTCTTGCACTCCACATTCAAATAAAGACATGGAACCTCCCACAGAAACCGTATCCCCCTTATTGATTAAGGTTTTAATTATATCTACCACATCTCCTTTCTTTTCAGCATGATATCCATTCATATTATTTTTCTTTAAGGCCTCAATAGTCCTCTCAATCCTCTTTTCCACAACCCACTTTGCATTCTTATCCATGATTATCTCCTCCTAAAATAGATTTTTATTATATATGAATATACAACTTCCAAACCCCATAAACTCTAGCTACTTACAAGGGAATATGAATGAAAAATTTTTATAAGGTGGAACATCAGAACATCCTATGCTGTAAACAGTTGTGAACCTTCTAACCTAATTATAATATTCACACTATTTAGTCTGATAGTGACTTACCTTATAAAACATTTTTTATTTATATGACCGAAGTAAGTTCACATACCTTCAGATTGGAAGTGATTTATCTATATATCTATAGGTTCCAAACCATAACCTATATACATATTATATATAAAAAGTCCGATTCCTTCTAAGGGGGTGATTTTATGATGGATAAATGTCCCTATAAGGAATACTGTGATTACTATCGGGCCAACTTTTCTAATATGCCTGAAAAATATGCTCAAATATTAGAAATATATTATTGCTACGGCAATCAGTGCGAATGTGCTCGGTATTTAATCGCCCATGCACTAGGCGTAGAAGAATTACCTGCAGACTTGGCTCCCTATTGTATGGACTCTGCTAAAAAGATATTGGATAAGAAAGTATTCATTTAAAGGATATCTATCCTTTTTTTTGAGCAAAATTAAAAAAGGCATACTCCGTATAGCCTTTTATAATGAATGTATTTTAGGTTAAAAGTAATAAAAATTCTTTTCTATTTTCTTATTTTTCTATAGATTTTTCCACCCTTGATGTATCATTCTAAGATAACTCTTCTTAAAACCCATTTTTTCATACAATTTAACAGCATTTTTATTATCTCTTCCAACATGCAATGAAATATTACCTCCAGTTAAATCTATCGCCTTTTGTATTAGTTGAGTAGCAACACCTCTTCCTTTAGCCTTTTTATCCGTTGCAATATATGCTAAATGGTAGGTTGGTATAAATGTTTCAAAACCTGTATTTACAATAACTGTTATACCAACTATCCTATTGTCTAGTAATGCCAATAAAACATGTCCATTTTTAATAGCATTATTTACAGCTTCTCGTATTTCTTCTAAAGGATCAGTATATTCCATTAACCAATTATCTAACAACTCAATTAATTTAATAATATGAATTCCCTCAACCTCTTCTATGGTTTTTACTTCTAAGTCTATATGTCCATCGTTCAGCAAAATTACATGATTTCCATATTTCAGACTCCCCTCTTTAGCTTTCTTAATAAATCCTGCTAAAGCATACGCATTTTCAATTGACAGCTTAATCTTTTCTAAATTTTTAAAATACTTAACAAAGGAAATGAGTTCATCTTCTTCTATCCCTATAATTGTTCCATTTGTATCTATAACAGCATCTAGTACATTTTCCATCATCTTACTTTCGGCTATCCTAACATATTTATTATATTTTGTTTTTTTTACAGGCTTATACTCCTTCAAGTATCCACTTGTTTCTTTATACTTATCATAAATTATATTCCCCTCCTCTACAGTACAACTATATAGTGAGGGCATCTTAGATATTTCATCATTCATCCATAGCTTTCTAAATCCCAAATACATTCCTGATATGGAAAACCCATAACCCATCTGTACAAATATGGAATCTATAGGCTTCTTTATCTGAATAGCTAACTCTTCACTAATTGCAGAAAGGGACGCCATATTTAAAATATTGTTTTCTATACCTAAGTTGGCATTATAATACCCCTTTTCTTTTGATAACTGATTACAATATTCTATACTTTCCATTTCATTTTTTCCATACTCTATTAGTTCTATATAATCCTTTTGAAATTCCCTATACTTTAACCATCTATTTTTCTGTGGGAACACAAAAACACACTCTAAATTGTAATACTCACAGAGAAAGGCTAAGGATTTAGCTAAATCACAAGCCATTCCTAAACAAATAACTTTCATATTTAACTCTAAGGCATCCTTTATGATCATGTAGGCTAGACGGTCAGTCTTTCTTTTACTAGGATTATTTCCTTCCAATTTCAGATAAATATTTCCTATATTCAGTTCTTGTTCCAGTTTTTTTGCACGTACCAAAGGGGTTTTTCCAACTCTATTTTTTATAATATCATCATTCAATTTTTACATCTCCTAGACATCATATTTTTCATAAGAAATATAATTAAAACATGTTTATTCACCTTTAGTATTACCTGTTTTTATTATAATTTTTCATACTTTAGAATTTAGATATTATTTCCCTTCACCGCAGACTCTTAACACGATAAAAAAAGAGTGGTTTCCCACTCTAGTTATAAATTATACTTATTTTAAAACTGTCATCAAAGATCTTATAGCTATAACTGATTTTTATATTATACCTATTTTCTATTAGCACTTCTGGGATTAACTTATCTATATCCATATTAGTGTTATCTACTTTTAAATATACATATTCAATCCTATTGTTTATAGCTGCTGTTATCTTTTCCTTAAACTCTGTTTCATCTTTAGCAGAGTCTATCATACCCAAATTATTCTTATAATAATTAAAATCTATAGTATCACATTTTGGATATATTTCACTATTCCAATTATGGTCCTTTGCCATTTCACTATCATCTATGAAGAAATATGCATAACTTAGCATATCCCCCTCTTCATTGTATGGATCATCAAAGGTTAAATCCACATGATAATATTTATCTTGCAGTTTCACCATATTCCATGCATGGTTGTCGCTTTTTATACTTATGCATTCTATTCCTAATTTCTTTAGAATTAACATGAAAGCCTTAGAATAACCATCACATACCCCAGTCTTCCTAATTAGCGGACCGTAGGCCGTATGTTCCCAGTTAGGTATTTTTCCACTTTTGAACCCTTCATAATCATACCTAGTATTGTTTATTATATAATCATGGACTGCCACTACTTTTTCAAAGTCTGTCATCTCTTCCTTTATTATTTCTTTTATTACTTCATCAGCCTTTACATCAGCTTCATTCATTCTCTTTTTAATATCATCTCTAATGTAATTATATTCAAAATATATATTCTTAATATTTCTATTTCCCCTAGAATATACATATCTTACACCACTTACATAGTTTAAATGATCATAATCCATGAATGCCTTTTTTATTACATAGTTTATACCTGGCTTATAAGGAACTGATTCAAAAGTTTCCTCATTAATCGATACATTTTTAATTCCTTTTACTATGGTGTTATATAGATACTGAAATTCTTCTTTAGTGTATCCACTATTTTTCAAGTAATAATCATCATCAGATATTTCCGCTCCATATGTAGTATTAAATAGTAATAGACACATAAAAATACTCAATAATATTTTTTTCATTTTATCCCCCCTAGTGGAATGTCACCTCATAATCCATAAGTTTTTTATTTTCATATACAAACTTTGCACTGAACATTCCCTTGTTTTCTAATAACCATTTTAGAAAAATCAAATCACCTTCCCAAGTTGGCATATCCAACACTTTATTATTCTCCACCCATTTTAAATCCCCTTCATTAGATTCTATAATTTCACCATGAAACTCATTTGCCGTATATAAAAAAACATACCAATCCTCATTATCTTTAAATTTAGGAAAGGTCATAATTCCCCTTAACTTAGGATTTTTAATAGTGAGGCCACTTTCCTCTTTAATTTCCCTTATTACACAATCTTCTGGACTTTCCCCATTTTCCAGTTTTCCACCTAATCCTATCCAAAGGCCCTTATGAACATCATTTTCCTTTTTAATTCTATGTAAAAGCAATGTTTTATCATCATTTTGTATATAACATAATGTGGCTAGTTTCATTTTATCCAATTCCTTTCTTCTTATGTAAATATTCACTCTCCTATATTATACCATTATATTTTATGTTATAATCTTTAGGTATTCTTTTTACAAGGAGGACATTATGTTAATCATAGGAGTAGGTCGTAGGACCATTAAAAATTATGGATCCTTAAAAACGGATTATTGCAATAGATGTTCTAATAATTCTGATTTTCAATTACATAGACACACTAAATGGATTACGTTATTTTTTATCCCCCTAATCCCTTATGGAAAAGATAGTTTAATCGTATGCCCTAGATGTGGATATTATGAAAAAATAGATGAAATAACTTTTGCTAAACTTAAAACTGCTGTAGAAAACAGAGAAGTTATTACGCAAATTCCTTTGAAACAGGAATTTGACCCCTACATGGGAAAAAATGAAACTCAAGTTAACTTTCTAAAAGAAATGGCTAACTATAAAAAAGAACGTCTAAAAAAAAGTAATACTAATTAAAAAACCTATAGTTTAAAAACTATAGGTTTTCATCATCTGATGGTCTTGTTGGATATATTATTATTTCATTTTCACTTTCTCTTTTTATTTCTTGTATTCTAGACTTCTTAACTCTTCCTTTAATCTTAGTTCCCATGTTTAAAACATTTTCAGCTAAATTTTTAGCCTTATCCTTAATATGGGAATCTTCCGTAATCTGTTCTACTTTACCCTTACCCTTTTTAGCAATTTCACGAGTGGAATTTATTATTTCCTTACTTTTGTCTGAAACTTCATATTCATTATATATGTCTTGAGCTTTTTTGCTTATCTTATTAACTATTTTATTTTCCTGTTTATTCCCTCTCATTTTTTCCTCTAAATAAATTATAGCATCTAATACGTCTCCATTATGTATTTCTAAAGCCTCTTTAACATCCTTATATCTAGCGCCAGTTCTTTCTCTTACCATGTCTACCTTTTCTAAAGTAATACTCATAATGACACCCCCTATAACTTCCTTTTATTTAATCATATTAAAAAAAACTTTAATTTTCAAGAATTTTCTACAGATAATTACACCTTCTCCTTTCTTTTTTATTTTTATTGCCGATATATATAATGTAGATGGTTCTCTTAATTATTAGGACCATCAAATTATGGGACTAGTTATATATTTTTTAACCATTTAAATCTATTATAAACAATAGATTTACAAAATAGTCCTAATTCTAACTTAAAGCGAGGTGAAATTAATGGATGTAGGTTCTTTATCAATGGCCATGAGTCAAGCAAGTTTAAGCCAACAAGTATCCTTATCTGTTGCTAAAATGACTATGGACACAGCGGAAGTATCTAGTGCTAATATGGTAAAAATGATGGAACAAAGTGTTAATCCTAGCGTAGGATCTAATTTAGATATTAAGTTATAATATTAAGACTATCTTATATTAATATTGTTGACTGATTTTTAAAAATATATAATCTATAACTGATTTTAATAATCAATTACCTAAAAATAGAATTCCTCTTAATGGAATTCTATTTTACTACTTTCACATTAAAAATTCTTTATAAAAAACAAATTACCTTCTCTATTTAAGAAGGCAATTTGTTTTTCTTGATTATATATGAAGTTACACTAACTAATAGGGAGCTTATTAAAAACATAAGTACTATTCTCACAGTTATATGTTGAAAAAAATCTAAAGGTAATATATTTATAAGCAAACTCTCCTTTTCATCAAAGGTCCATGTTCCGTCTTTAAAAAATAATTTGTGAAAATAAGTAAAATACTTATAATAGTCTATACTAATCATTAAAAATAAAATAGCCACAAAGCTTATACTAAAAATTCCAGCACCAACAAGGCCTTCTAATAAAGTCTTTTTATTCTTTAAAAATAATATTAGTATAATTATAATCATTAAAATAAATATAGCATTTTTTACTTTAGAACCATATGCATATATTCTTTTTACATCTAGCATATGGGATTTTTCTTCTTCCCTAAATACTTCTTTGTAATTTAGAGAGGCTATTTTTAATTCTAAATTGTCACCATCACCCTTTATATAATCTATTATGCCCCTTCCTATAATTCTTAAATCTCTTTCATTTATATTAGTTCTTTCAGATATATTATTTTTTTTAAACTCACTTTCATAAAATCTTTCATTGAAAGAATAGTACTCTATAGACACCAATAATAAATACAAGGGTACAATAAACATTAGTAAGTACTTAAAAATTTTCATATTTTAAGATTCCTTTCTTTAGTAATTGAATATTCACTCACTAACAACATCCTATTCATAAGTGTCTCCACATCTTTATTCTTCTAAACCTAATATGTACTTTTGACATTCACCCTACTATGTTGTAAAGTAATAATATGCCCAGTTTTTTCCATTTATCATTTTTGTTCATTAGGGGGAGATAAAATTGAAAATAACTACACTTATAGAAAATACTCTAAAAAAGGATTCTAATTTAATCAACGAACATGGTCTATCTATTTTAATTGAAGTGGATAATAAAAAGATTTTATTTGATACGGGTGCTTCTGCTTCTTTCATAAATAATGCCAAAGACCTAAATATCAAATTAAATGACATTGACCATATATTGCTTAGTCATGGTCACTATGACCATTGTGGTGGCCTTAAGAGTTTACTTGATGAATATAACCCAGATTGCACTCTAAATGTCCATAAGGATTTTTTCAAAGTATGTGATAAAAACTATTTAAATGATGAAAATAACGTGTTTAGTAATGATACATCTGAAAAGTACAGATATGTAGGAATAGATTTTGACGAAAATTACATAAATAAAAAAAGCACAAAAACCTTTTTAATTGATGAAGATATATATAAACTTTCTGATTCAGTATACGTTTTCTCTAATTTTGAAAAAAGTATAAACTATGAAAAAACAAATGAAAACATGAAAATAAAAATTGGGGAAGAATATGTTACAGACAAGTTCAGTGAAGAAATTGCCCTAGGTATAGATACACCTAAGGGATTGTTAATAATAGTAGGTTGTTCCCATGTGGGAATATTAAACACCCTAACTACTATAGAAAAACGTACTGGTAAAAAAATATATGGGGTAATAGGTGGAACTCATTTAGTCGAAGCTCATGAAGATAGAATTTTAAAGACTATAGATTATATAAAAGAAAAGAATGTGGATTTAATAGGCTTTTCCCATTGTACTGGAGAAAAAGGTGTTGAAATGTTTAAAAATGAATTTCATGACTTCTTTATAAATAGTACAGGTACTATTATAGAAATCTAATTTAAAGGATGTGACCTAAAGGTTACATCCTTTAATAATTTATATACTTTTCCACGTATACATTTATGAAATCTTACATTATAATATTACTAATAAGTAGGTTATTTTATTAGACAGGAGGAGTTATATGGACAGGAATTTATTTGACAACCTCTATAACTTTATTTCTTACAGATTATTGTCTAAATCCTTTCTAAAGGATAATTATGATAAAAAGAATATATTTAAAGAATATATACAGACTAAAGAATTTAAAGATAAATTAAAAACCCTCAGTGATAACAATGCTTTCTCATGCACTGCTGTATTAAGCTTGTTAGAGGATTTACTTAATAGTTTAAGTCCAAAGCCTCCAGATGATTGGTTAAAGTACATTTATGAATATACATTGCATAAATCATTTCCCCATGGGGTAAAAATAGAACTCCATGAGGAGTTAGATTTCCCCTGCTATATTTACTTACAAACCTTACGAATAGTGTGTCAACTACAAAAGATCTCTAATGATAATACTTGGCAAAGCAAGTATCCCCTTAATTTTTTATCTAGAAGAGAAATAGCATCCCTTGAAGACCCAACAGAATATAAGACCTTTGTAAAATCTTTTAATAATAATTATGTATACGAACTTATGAAATTAAATAGTGAAGTCTTAGGTCATAGCCTTATAGATCATGTATGTGGAGTTCATTATTTAGCCATGTATATATCAAGGCAAATAAAGGAATCTGGCATGAATATAGATTTAGGTCGAGTGTCTGGTTCTACTATTGGTCATGATATAGGAAAACTTGGTTGTATTGATGAAGAAAAGAAAAAGGCAGCTTATCTTCACTATTATTATACGGATTTATGGTTTAATAATAATAATTTAGAGTATATAAGAAATATAGCTGCAAATCACTCTGTGTGGGATTTAGAGTTAGAAAATCTATCTATAGAATCTTTAATACTCATCTATTGTGACTTTAGGGTTAAAAGTATTAATAGAAAAATGCATATAGTATCTATTAATGACGCTTTTAGTGTAATTTTAAACAAACTAGATAATGTGGACACTAAAAAGAAACTTAGATATAAAAGGGTATACAATAAACTAAAGGATTTTGAAGATTTTTTAATTGATAAACACGTAAGTGTTAATCTAGAGGACCCCCCTTTAGCTATGAAAAATGAAAAAAAATTATATTCCCTTATGAATGGAAATGATGTAATAGATAATTTAAAATACTTATCTATTAATTACAATATAGATTTAATGCATACCTTAAGAACTGAATCTTCCCTTGACCTCATATTAAAATCTGCTAGAAGTGAGACATTGGGAACTAATCTTAGAAAATATTTAAGAGTATTTGAAGAATACTCCACCTATTTAACTCAAAATCAAAAGAAAATTGCTCTTACCTTTTTATATGAGCTTTTGACACACCATGAAGATGACATCCGAAAACAAAGTGCAAATATAATAGGAAAATTAATAGGCATATTTGATAACGACTATAGAAAGGATATTCCATCTAAATTTCCCCCCATGAGGGGAGACCTTACTAGTAAGGAAATCCTAGAAAAATATGTTCATATGTTTTTACATCCAGATTATAAAATAATTCCAAACCATAAAAGGTGGATTAGAGAATTATTTGGAGTCATGATCAAATCATTTTTTGAGAATTCTAAATCAACAGAAGCTTTAAACATACATATAGTAGATTATATATCCGTATTAATAAAGGAATATAAAAATCCCACAGAAGACATACTACTTTACTTGATAGATGGTATCATATCCATCCCCCTTAGTGAGCATAGCCCCTATTATGGAAATATAATGGATTTTGTTTTAAATATGTCCATTCATAATATATATAATGTTAGGGTTAATGCCCTCAATAGTTTATTAAATCTTATAGATTCCATCCCTATAACACCTTTTTATAAGAAAAAGATCATGGATATAATAACAAAATTAAACTCTAATGATGACTCCTTAATTGAATATTATCTATCCCAAAAAATAGAAAGTAAAATAACTCCCAATTGCGAAAAATGCCATGTTGTATTAACAAATAATCAAATATCTACTTTGACCCTATCCAATTTAAAATCTGCCACAGATCCAGTGGTTAAAAGAGTTCAAATTGATATACTTCTAAATCATGTTTTAAAAGATAATGATAACGGAAAACTTAGGACAGCTATGCACTTTTGTAATATTTTAAAAGTTAGCTCCTATAATAGGGTGAGAATTCAAGCTGGAGAGTCATTGCTCAAAATAATTTCTTATTTATCTCCTGAAAATAGGAATGAAATAGCTATAGAATTGTTTAGTGCTTTAGAGCTTGCTGAATATCAATTTTCTAAGAGTGTGGCCGATTATCTAGGTAAAATTATTTTAACCCTAAGGCCTAATGAATTAGATGAGTTTATAAAAACTATCAGTACTAAAATTCGTATATCTAATGAAAATATCACATCCCTACATTTAAATGCAATTAGTATTGGTATTGCCAACTATACTAAATACGTAACTGAGTTTAAAGAATCTAATAAGATCCATGATACCAGATTAAAAAATATGCTTAGTATACTCTTAATAAGTTTATCTAACTACAATACTAATGTAAAACAAGTGGCTCTAGAAGTAATTGGTAAAAATATTTTTGGTTCAAAGGATATGACTTTAGAAGAAAAAAATAATATTTTTAAATTAATTAATAAAAAATTATTGACTCTCATAGATACGGACGAAGGTAATATACTTCTCTCCCTGTCTAATACGGCGTCCCTTAATCATATATACAAATTCATGTGTGAGTATATATTTGTAAATGATGAATTTCACGTGGATATACCCACTAAGGTAGCCTTTTTCCCTGGTACCTTTGATCCTTTTTCTGTAAGCCACAAGGAAATTGCCACTAATGTACGTGATTTAGGCTTTGAAGTATACCTTGGTATAGATGAGTTTTCCTGGTCAAAGAGAACTTTGCCTCATAAGCTTAGAAAAAATATAGTTTCCATGTCTATTGCAGGAGAACTTGGCATATATATTTATCCTGAAGATTATCCCGTAAATATTGGAAATAGTCATAATCTAATGAGTTTAAAAAATAACTTTAGGAATTCTGACGTATCCATAGTGGTAGGTAGTGATGTTATATTAAATGCCTCTGCCTATAAAAATAAAACTAAAGGATTTTCCATAAATAATTTTAATCATATAGTTTTTGATAGAAATCAGATCCTAGCTATAAAAAAGCAGGAATTAGAATTTAAGAAAGCCTCACAAAATATAGATGGAACAATTCACATCATAGGCCTTAGCACTCCCTTTGAGGAAGTGAGCTCTACTCAAATAAGGACTAATATAGATAAAAATAGGGATATATCCACTTTGATAGACCCTCTAGCCCAAAACTACATTTATAAAAACGGCTTTTACAGAAGCGAACCTCAATATAAAAGTCCTGCCGGAGAGCTTACTTATGATATTCAGGTAATAAAGGATTTTTCTAAGGAATTAATCGATGAATTGTGTTCATTGTTTGAAGATGATTATAAGAGGTGTAGAATCAATCTCATAAAAGCACTGAGAAAGCCCTCTGCCAGAGTTGTTACCTTAAGGCTTATAAATGACAATTATTCTTTACTAGGTTTTTCTGTCCATCATCTTTGTAGAATCCACGCCCTTTATAATGATTTAAATAATCCTAGAGTATCTGAATATATTAGAGAAAAGGCCAGTGGTAAAATAGCCTTAATAGATGGAATAATCATAGATAAATTTAAAGCCTTTGAAAAGGTTGAACAAATATTGTTCACAGAAACCCTAGCCTACTGCCTTTCAAAGGACTATGAATATGGCATATATAAAAATCTAATAGATAAACAATTACCTAAAACTATTCATAATTCATTAGTTTTACAGGGATTTAAAAAATTAAACCTTGGTGATAATGAAAATCCTGTATATGTGGTAAATATGGCATCTCCCATAACCTTTTATGCAGATATTAGAACTGTTATAAAGAATCCATTTAAGCACAATCCTAATATAAAAACAAAAATAGATAGAAGTAGAAAGAATTTAAGGAAAGCTTTAACTAACCTTTATGAGGGGAACCTTGTAATTACCTTTGATAGGAAGGTTCTTCACGACATTTTAATAAAAAAAATATGCAAACAAAATAATGTGGACCCTATTCAATTTAATAAGGTAAATCTTGGAGGTGCCATGTGTGTATCCTTTGGAAATATGCTCAATCAAAGTATTATTCCCAATACGGTCACAAAGGCCATGCATACGGAGAAGATGTTTTATCCTAACATGAAGGAATATTTCATAGGTCCCTTTCCATATTATAACGATTTAGATATTCAAGTTAAAATGATCAAGTCCTTTAGTAGACCCGTCATATTAATAGACGATATCCTACATAAGGGATATAGGAATAATGTAATCCACCCATTACTTCAAAAACATAATGTGAAAGTTCAAAAGACCATAGTAGGCCTACTATCAGCCCGCGGTCGTGAACTTATGTATAGACAAAATAGAAGGGTGGATTCTGCCTATTATATACCTAAATTAAGAGCCTGGTTTAATGAAAGTTTAATATTACCTTTCTTTGGTGGGGACACTATATGGCGAGGGAAAATCCCTCCAAGAAACTTGACTCCATCAGTAAACCTCATACTTCCATATACCTGGCCGGCCTTTATAAAAGGGGCATCACAACAGAGTATATATAATCTATCAAAGACTTGCATTGAGTCTTCAATAGGTATTTTAGGTGAGATAGAAAGTACTTATCACAAATTGTATAAAAGAAGATTAAGTCTTTCTTCCTTAGGAGAAGTATTCATATCTCCAAGATGCATAGATTATGGTAATGATATGAACTACGATTTAAATTTAAATCCATCCCATTACCTATATAATGATTTAGATAAATTAGATCGATATTATAAAATGTTTTTTTAGGGGGAATGTATTATGTATTTTTATAAGATTGATAGTAAATTAGCCTTTTCTTTTTTAAATATAGACAATTTGAATAAAGGGTCTTTAGAAGATATGAATTCCCATGATAAATTATATTATTTATTTAGGGGAAATCCACTCAATACCCGTGATACTTATATGGTATCCCATGAAGATTTATTATTTGTTCACAAAGAAGATTATAATCTTTTAAATTTATGTGAGAATAAAGACCATGATTTACCTCCTGCAGTAATAGATAAGATAAAACATAAAAAGGTAATTGGAGTTAATATATTATTTCCTAATTGGAAAGATAAATTAAATGACGTAAAAAAGAAAAAATATAAGATAAATGTATTAGGTCTTGGAGATGTGGGCTCTACCTTGACTATAGGACTTAGACTCTTAGGTGGAGATATATTAGACGAGATAGGAATTTATTCTAGGAATGAATTTGCTAAAAAAAGATGGTTTTATGAGTTAGGACAAATATATTCTACAGATAAGGATAAGTTCCCCAAAGTGACCATGTGCGATTATGATAATCTATTTGACTGTGACTTGTTTGCCTTTTGCGCCTCTGCCTTTGTTCCTAAAGTTGGAGAAAAGGTAGCTGATGTTAGAATGGCTCAATTCGAAAAGAACTCTAATATAATAGACATATATGCCAAAGAAGCTAGGAAAAGAAATTTTAAGGGTATCTTTGCCGTAGTTTCAGATCCGGTAGATTTACTTTGTAAAAGGGCTTATCTATCCAGTAATACAAATGAGGATGGTGACTTTGACTCATTAGGTTTATGTCCCAGTCAAATTCAAGGCTATGGCCTTGGTGTAATGCATGCTAGAGCTGTATTTTATTCTAATTTCATAGATGGGGCTCACCACTACAGTGAAAAAGGCCGTGCCTTTGGTCCCCACGGTAAAGGGTTAATAATTGCCAATGATATTAATAATTATGACAATGAGTTATCCTTAACTCTCACAAATAAGACTATCAGGGCTAATTTAGATGTTAGGGACGTGGGATTTAAACCTTACATAGCTCCAGCCTTATCATCTGGTGCTTTATCTATCCTAGCCACCCTAAGGGGAGATTGGAATTTTAGTGCCACTTTCTTAGGAGATATATTTATGGGAGCAAAGAATAGAAGATTAAACAATGTAATAGAAGTTGAAAGAAATAAATTAGATACAATTCTCTTAAATAGGATAGAAGAAACCTATAATTATTTAAGGAGCATATTATAATGAAATTACACATTATTTCATCTAAAAACAAATCCTCACTACTAGAGAAGACTATAAAGGAAGCTACAATTGGCTTAGATGTAGTTCATGTGAATCATGTACAAAACAAAGAAGATCTACAAAACAAAAAAATACTACTTGCCATAGAATTAGATGAAATAGGAATTTGTAAAGATACTTTAAAGTTTGTACGAGAGCTTCATAATCTATCTAACAAATCCCTCCTTGGTTCTAGTGCTTGTTTAATTATAAAAAGTAATAGTGACTTATATACAAAAAACTTTGCTAGAGATATGGTCTTTCTTTTAAACAATTTAGGGTGTTCTTTTATGGGGCAGCCCCTGGTTGAAATGACTAAGGATTTAAAAAATCTCTTTACCTTTCAAAAGAAATTTAATATTCCATTGCCAGAGCTCTGTAGTAACTTATGTAAAAATACTATCAGCAGATTAATGTCTTATAATCCCAAGTCACTTGAAAATCCCCATGTATTAGGCCTTCATGCTAGTAACTATAAGACATCTAATACGTTAACCCTTTGGAATTTAATAAAAAAGAATTTAACTTCTGTAGATGAATTCCATGTGGAAAATGGTACTATTCTAGATTGTATAGGTTGTGCATTTAAAACTTGTAAGCATTATAGCAAACAAAGTAGTTGTTTTTATGGTGGAACCATGGTTAAAGAAATCTATCCAGCAATAGAGGCAGCCAACGCATTAGTATTTTTATGCCCTAACTACAACGATGCCCTATCTGCCAATATAAGTGCAGTTATAAATAGGTTAACGGCCCTTTATAGAAGAAGTAAATTTTATGATAAAAGTCTATTTTCCATAGTTGTATCAGGAAACTCTGGAAGTGATATTGTGGCTAAACAGTTAATAAGTGCCCTTAATTTAAATAAGGGCTTTAGATTGCCCCCTTATTTTGCCCTCATGTACACAGCCAACGACCCTGGTAGTATCCTCAAGTATAGTGATGTGGATATTAGGGCAAAGGAATTTGCCAATCATATACTAATGGAAACTAAAAGTTAATGTGAAAAAAATCTCTGAGATTTTCTCAGAGATTTTTTATTTTACAAAATTATTAAAATTTTTATAAATGCGTCTAGGGTTATTATTTTATACTAAAGCCCATTTTTCTTAAAGAATTTTTCAACTGACGAATCTTTTCAGGTGTAAAACCATTTTTCTTTACATCTCTACTTACTTGTAAATATTCAAGCCCTATCTTTCTTAATTCTTCTGGAATTTCTTTACCTTCTAATATGGTTAATTCCTTGTTATCTGTTCTTCCTAGTATATATTCCGGGGTACAACCTAATGCATCAGCGATTTTTTCTAATGTGTCCTTGTTTGGACTTCTTTGACCTCTTTCATAGGAACCATATGTACTTGGCCCTATTCCTATCATAGTAGCAAGTTCCTTTTGTGATAATTTCATTTCTTGTCTTAGTTCTTTTAATTTATCTTTTAGCATTTGTCTACTCCTTACTATCATTATCTATATACTATTATATAATTTTTTTGAATATTTTTGTTTAATTATTTTAAAAAAAATTATATATATTATTATACTAGGTTTTTTGTGATTTTTCTAATAAAGAAATATATAATTTGTAACTTAACTTTATAGATATTAAAAAGGCATACTCCGTATGCCTTTTTAATGTGATCTATAGTTGAACATTTCCTATTATATATATGTATCATTATGAACACAACCACTGGAATACTATAATATTAACCAATACCGCCATAGAAGATTCCAAGAATATATACAATAATTGTAAGGCCACAGAATACGTATTTAGTCATAGGCTCAAACCATGTTCCAATCTCTTTTCCTCGTCCTAATTGAACCTGCTCTCTAGCAAATTTAACTCCACAAACCCAAAAGAACACAATTCCTGCAAGTAATGCCCCTAAAGGAATAACATAGATTGATATAACATCCATCCAAGCTCCAAGCTTGTCACCACTTTCAAGCATGACGCCAACTCCAGCACCAATGATTGCCATAATGGCTACTGAAGTGCCCCTTGAAAGATTGAATCTTTGTTGCAATGCCTCAATAGGTGTCTCAAATAAATTCATTAACGAACTTATACCAGCAAACAATACTGCTACAAAGAATAAAATGGAAAACATTTGACCCATAGGCATCATTTTAAATACATTTGGCATAGTAATAAACATAAGGGGTGGCCCCGCTGCTGGATCCATATTAAAGGCAAATACAGATGGTATGATCACAAGGGCCGCTAACATGGCTGCACAAGTGTCGAAAAAGGCAACATGCTTTGCACAAGCCACAATATCTTCAGTTTTTTTCAAATAACTCCCATAAACAACCGTTCCAGAACCTGCTAACGAAAGGGAGAAAAAGGCCTGTCCTAAAGCATATACCCATGTTTTGGGATCTTTTAAAAACTCCCATTTAGGTACAAATAAATATTTGTATCCTTCTATTGCCCCTGGTAAGGTTGCCACACGAATTGCAAGTACAATGAACAAAAAGAAAAAAGCAGGCATCATAACTTTATTAGCCTTTTCAATTCCTTTCCCCACACCCATAAGCATAATGATAAATGTTATTGCCAAGCCAGCGAAATGCCAACCTAAACTTCCAAATTCACCAGCAATTTCACCAAAATAAGCTGCACTATCTACTGTTGATGTTACCGTTCCTGTGATAGCTCCTACAGTAAACCTAAGAATCCAACCTACAACAACTGCATATCCAATTGCAATTCCCAATGAACCGATTACTGGAATAAGTCCTAATAAATCTCCGTTTTTCTTGCTTCTTCTCTCAAAGGCTTTTTTAAAGGCACCCAAAGGACCTGTGCCCATGGCTCTACCAAATGACATTTCTCCTATAACACCAGTAAAACCAATAACTAAGACGAAGATAAAATAAGGAACTAAAAAGGCTGCACCACCAAATTGTCCTACCCGGTAAGGGAACATCCATATATTTCCCATTCCTACTGCCGAACCAATGCACGCTAGAATAAACCCTATTTGGGAATTAAACGTTTCACGATTAGTCGTTTCCCCATTTTTGTCAACAACGTTTTTCACATGGTTATCTGCCATGTATTCACCTCTTTTCATAAGATTTTTCTATTTGCCACAAATTCAATTATATCAAATACAAAGAACACCTGCATCATTATAATGATGCAGGTGTTTTTTTATTACTCCTCTATTGGTTCCAGACTTGCTTGGAAATGTCTAAGAATTGGTGGCTCCCATGTAATTTTATATCCTTTTACTTCACTAGCTCTTTCTTTAATATTAATTAATGCATCTGCCATAATGTCTATATGAGCTTGTGTATACACACGACGTGGAATTGCTAAACGTGTAAACTCAAAGTCAGCATGTAATTGCTCTCCAGTATCAGGATCATTTCCTAACATATAAGATCCAATATCACATGAACGAATTCCGGCTTCTTTATAAAGCTCAATAGCAAGCGCTTGACCTGGAAACTCATTATAAGGAATATGTGGGAACATAGACTTAGCATCTACAAATACACCATGACCACCTACTGGTGATTGATATGCAATCCCTGCTTCATCAAGACGAGCTGCAAGGTATTCCATTTGTCCAATACGATATCTAAGGTAGTTTTCATCAAGTCCTTCATAAAGACCTATTGCTAAACACTCAAGGTCACGACCTGAAAGACCACCATATGTAACGAAACCTTCAAAAGAGATTGTACGACCTTTACAAGCTTGGAATAATTCCTCATCATCTTTGATACCAAGTAAACCACCCATATTTACGATAGTGTCCTTCTTAGCACTCATTGTAAACATGTCCGCATAACTAAATACCTCTTTAATAATCTCTTTTATTGATGTATTCTCATAACCTGGCTCACGTTGTTTTATAAAGAAAGCATTTTCTGCATAACGTGCAGCATCAATGCAGAATTTAATACCATATTTTTTACAAATATCTGCTGTTTCTCTAACGTTTTGAGCAGCTACAGGCTGACCACCTGCAGAGTTATTTGTTATTGTCATGATAACAAGACCAATTTTGTCTGCACCATGTTCTTTTATTAAAGACTCTAATTTCTCAACGTCCATATTTCCTTTGAAAGGTACTCTTTTTGCTGGATCTGCAGCTTCTGGAACTACACAGTCGATAGCTCTTGCTCCAGCTAACTCAACATGTGCTCTTGTTGTATCAAAGTGCATATTAGAGATAGAATATTTTCCCTCTCCCATTAATAGTGCAAAAAGAACCTTCTCAGCTGCACGACCTTGGTGAACCGGTTGGATATACTTATAGCCAAAAATGTCTTGCGCTGCTTCTACTAGTTTGAAGTAACTTGATGCACCTGCATAAGCTTCGTCGCCTTTCATAACGCCAGCCCACTGATCTTGACTCATTGCATTTGTTCCGCTATCTGTCAATAAATCGATATAAACATCTTCTCCTTTAAGATTAAACAGATTATATTTTGCTTCTGCAATCTTTTGTTCTCTTTCCTCTCTAGTAAGCATTTTGATAGTCTCTACCATCTTAATTCTGAATGGTTCTGGTATGTATTTTATTCCCACAATAAAACCCTCCATTTTCTATTTTTATTTTTTTATATTTTTATTTTTTAAACCTAATCATAATGATTTAGGATTTTAGACTATTATAGTTAACTTTCTTATCCATCCCTCGATACAATATTATCACCGTTATAAATTTTCGTCAAGGATTTTTATTAAATATTCTTAATTGTAAGAATATTTAATCATGTCCCCATTGATAATTTGCTAATAATTTAGTGTTTTTTTATTGTTTTTTCATTTCAAGGCTATTCCAGTTCATATTCGCCCGATTTTTTCTATTTGTTTTTATGTTTCACTGCAAATCATCAATATATTTTTTTATCATGATAATAATTTATTTTTATGCCTTTTCTTATAGTATTGCATTTTTTCTATTATCATGATAATGTACTATATATGTTATAGTATATTTTTCCTAAAGCATTTCAATAAGAAGAATAAAAGTAGGTGGATAAAATGAACCAAACTATGCTAAAGCAATATAGCGTTCTTGTAGAATTTTTGGGCAAGACCTTAGGTCCTGACTACGAAGTAGCCCTTCATGATATAGGCGATTATACCAATTCTATAGTAGCCATCGCCAACGGTCATATTAGCGGTCGAACTATTGGCGCTCCAATGACAAATCTAGGCTTAAATGTAATTTCAGATAAAAGCTATAAAAATAAAGACTATAAACTCAACTACAACGGAGTCTCTAAAGATCAAAGGATTTTGAGATCTTCAACCATGTTTATTAAAGATGAGAACGAAGAATTAGTAGGCATGTTATGTATTAACTTTGACGACAAAAGATACGTAGACATTACCAATCAAATATTAAAGTTATGCCATCCTGATGAATTAATTGAACAAAATAGTACTTATGAATCTGTAAGTTCTATTGCAGCTGAAGCTGAAAGTTTCTCGGGTTCCATTACCGAAGTAACCACCAACGCATTAAAAAAAATATCATCAGATAATAACATTCCAATTGATCGCTTAACCCAGGATGAACGCTTACACATCGTAGATATTTTAAACCAGAAGGGTATATTCATGCTAAAAGGTGCCGTAAGTGAAGTTGCAAAACAGCTCCATTGTTCAGAACCCAGTATCTATAGATACCTAAGTAAGCTCAATAAAGTTAAAGAAGATTAAAAAAAAATAATAAAAAAAAGAATCCTTATTTAAAGGATTCTTTTTTTATTCTGGCGCGCCATGAGGGACTCGAACCCCCAACCAACTGGTTCGAAGCCAGCTACTCTATCCGATTGAGCTAATAGCGCATACATTTGTTTTTCATACCGATACATTATATTATAAACAAAGAAAAATACAAATTCAAGACCAAAATTTCTTTTTTACAATATTTTATAACAAACTTTATTTTACCATATTTCCCTACATATAGCATTCCTTTTCTTGCACATTAAAATCTTTAATTATCTTCTTATATTATATTAATATTATCTATAATTCATTCTTTTTTATGCAATAAAAAAGCCCTAAGCCAGTATCCTTAACCAACTTAAGACCTCATGTATGTATTGGAGCGGATGATGAGAATCGAACTCACATAACCAGCTTGGAAGGCTGGAGTTTTACCACTAAACTACATCCGCATACTTTAATCATGAAAATTTTATATTTTGTGTAAATGGTGACCCATCCGCGGCTCGAACGCGGGACACCTTGATTAAAAGTCAAGTGCTCTACCAACTGAGCTAATGGGTCNATTACTGGCTGGGGTAGCAGGACTCGAACCTACGCATGCCAGAATCAAAATCTGGTGCCTTACCGACTTGGCGATACCCCAAGGTAATAATGGGGTGGATGATGGGATTTGAACCCACGCATGCAGGAGCCACAATCCTGTGTCTTAACCACTTGACTACACCCACCATGTTTTTCTTATTCTCTTTTCTAAATCTATATAATGGCGGGTCCACAGGGATTCGAACCCCGGACACACGGCTTAGAAGGCCGTTGCTCTATCCAACTGAGCTATGAACCCACACTAAAACGGTACTGGAGCGGATGATGAGAATCGAACTCACATAACCAGCTTGGAAGGCTGGAGTTTTACCACTAAACTACATCCGCATGCTATTCATCTATATAAAAGTGGTCGGGGTGGCAGGATTTGAACCCGCGGCCCCCTGGTCCCAAACCAGATGCGCTACCAAACTGCGCTACACCCCGCTCTCACTGACGAAGACTAGTATAAAACATATGGAGTTCATAGTCAATAGATATTACAAGCCATTATCCTTATTTAAATAGTTTTTTCTCTGTTTTTCTACCTTTTTCTTCGTTTTCTTATAGAAATTGAATTTTTGTTTTACATTCTAAGAATACGTTTTCCCCTTTTTATATTTTCCATTATAATGGAAAATATTCATATTTTTTCTAATTACTAAAAAAGACTTGAAATTAAAAATTCCAAGCCTTTCCCTTATGTTTTCTAGGTTATATTTCTACAATCCTAGCATTTACACTATCTTCTTCTACATTTAGTATTCCATATGAAGCTTTACTTCCCCTAGGTTTAGTAAGACTTCCTGGATTCATTATTAGTACATCTTTAGCTTGTTCCTTTAAGTTTTTATGAGTATGCCCATATAAGGCCACATCGCAACCTAAACTCTTGGCCTTGTAATATAAATTATTCAGAGTTACTTTCACATTATATTTATGGCCATGAGTAAGTAATAATTTATGACCTTCTATATCTAATACCATTTCATCTTCTGCGTATTCTTCGTAATCACAGTTTCCTCTTATTCCTACCACTTCTAATCCTAATTTATCATTAATATATATGGCATCCTTAAAATTATCACCTAAATGTATACATAAATCTGCTTTTTCTTTTTTCACTATTTTTTCTGCTATAGTCGTATCTCCATGGGTATCACTTAACACTAATATCTTCAAGACTTGGCCTCCTATAACAATTCTGCTAGTTTCTCTCTTAATTTCACTAGTGCATTTGCCCTGTGACTAATCTTATTTTTTATATCTGACCCAAGCTCTGCAAAGGTCTTATCATATCCATCTACTATAAATAGTGGGTCATATCCGAATCCAGATTTACCCCTTTTCTCATATCCTATTTCGCCTACACATTCTCCCCTAACGTGGAACTTTCTTCCATCAGGAAAGGCAACAGATATAACAGATACGAATCTAGCTTTTCTATTTTCTTCATCTTCTAACATTTCAATTAATTTTTTATTATTATCCTCATCTGTAGCATTTTCTCCTGCAAATCTAGCTGAATATACACCAGGCCTATTATCTAGAGCATCTACTTCTAACCCTGAATCATCAGCTATTACTACAGCATTAATTCTACTCATAACTTCTACTGCCTTTTTCATGGAATTTTCTTCAAAAGTTTCTCCATCTTCAACTACTTCTAAATTTCCTAATCCCACTTCATCTAGACTCTTAATATTAATATTAAATTCCTTTAATATGTCACCGATTTCTTCTAGTTTGTGCTTATTTCTCGATGCTAATACCATTTCTTTCATCTTGTTATTCCTCCACAATTCTTCTTAGGCGTATGAAAATAAATACCAAGTCAAAGATGCGACGGATACTTTGCGAAATACGAAGAGTTGGGTTCCGCTGATGGTAGTGCTATCAGTGGGTTCCAAAGATGAAGTAGTTCACAAAATAGACTAGCATACTGACTAGTTATTTATTTGAATATGCCTTACCCTATTAACTCAGCCACTGGACCTAGAGCTTCCCTTTGTATTTCGTTTAATTCTCTATTACCCTTTTCTGCTAATTCTAATAATCTATTAAGTTCACTTCTTGTAAATGGACTTTCTTCTCCAGTTCCTTGTACTTCTACAAATTCACCATTATCTGTCATAATAACGTTCATGTCCACCTTTGCATTTGAATCTTCTTCATAACAAAGATCAAGTACAGGTTCTCCATTAACTACTCCAACGCTAATTGCAGAAACCATATTCTTAAGTGGAATCTTATTAATTGCCTTTTCTTCATATAATTTATGTAATGCTAATGCTAATGCTACAAAGGCTCCTGTAATAGATGCGGTTCTAGTTCCTCCATCTGCTTGCATAACGTCACAATCTATCCAAACAGTTCTCTCTCCTAAGGCATCCAAATCTACTACGGAGCGTAATGCTCTTCCTATTAACCTTTGAATTTCCTGTGTTCTTCCTTCTACTTTACCTCTACTAGATTCTCTTATCTTTCTAGTTTGGGTAGACCTTGGTAACATGGAGTATTCTGCCGTTACCCATCCAGTTCCTTTTCCTTTTAAAAATGGAGGAACTCTATCTTCTATAGAAGCTGAACATATTACTTTTGTATTTCCCATTTCTATTAAAACAGATCCTTCTGCATATAACAAAAAATCTTTATTAATTTTAGTGGATCTTAATTGATCTATTTCTCTACCATCAAATCTACTCATTTTCATCTTCCTCTCGTTTCCTTTGTCAAATTCAATTTCATAACTATTTTACCATATCTTTTATTTTCTCCTAAACATATATTTTTATTGATTTTTAAATAATTACTTTTTTCCAAAGAAAAAAAGCCAATGAAGTCATTGGCTTTTAATATTCATTAGCAAATGTTGGTACAGCTACGGGCTCCTTATTTTCTTTTACTTCTAATTTCTTACCATCTTTAAAGAGCTTAACTCCCACCACATCTTTATATATTTCCTTTACCGTTAAAGCAAAATATTTGGATACTTTTTGTACAAGTTCCCTATCCTCTTCTATTTCACCAATTTCTTCTGATAAATTAATACATGCAATACTATCATTAATATCTACTCCTATAACTTTAGTGCCAAGGGGAATGTCACTATAAAGTCCACTTCCTGCTGGAGGACCTTCCACTAATGCATCTAAGGCGTTATATAAAGTCACACCTGTTTGGTCTGCCTTATCTAATTCTTTAGTCACAGGAACAAAGTAAGATTCAATTCCGTTTGTAGTACTTTCATAATATACTACAACTTTATCTTCATTCTGATTATTTCCCACATAGTTTATATCTTTTCTACTCATACCGTCAAAGGCTATGTCTGTTCCAAATTCAAATTTACTCACTTCTTTTCCCTCTATCATAAAATCCACCTTATCTATTGTAGGAAATTCTGTCAAAGTATATACTATTGATTTAAGCACTATTTCCTCGTCACTTTTTGAAGTAAGATTTAAAAACTCCTTAGAAAAATTTACTGTACATAATCCATCTTTAATATTCATACCCTTAATTTGTGTATTTGGTGGAATAACAGGTAGTAAACCTAGAGCTTCCATTTCAATTTTATTCTCTTCTGTATCAATGAGTTCTCTAAGTGTTGCCTTTCCAATACCTTCTTCCCAAGGAATTTTTCTCATTACTGGTACTAAAAATCCTTTATCGTCCTTGTAATATAAAACAGTGTTCCTAAGACCTTCATCTTCTACAGCAACCTCTGTACTATCTACTATACTAGAAGATTCTTCATCTTTTAAAAATTTCATTACCATACTTATCGGATTTGTATATATTACTACTCCAACCATCATTACTAGCACTAAAAGTATGGCTAAAATCCTATTCCTCATACAACCCCTCCCTAAAAACTATATATATAAAAAGTATATTAGCTTTTCCCTCAACCTATGTATACTTTTTGTCTCTAGAGACGGATTATTTTAAAATACTATTTTCTTTTCATATAACCGCCACTAATATGTTTAGTATCTTTTATAGTTACAAAGGCATCCTTATCAAACTCATCTAATATTTTGTGTAACTTAAATTGTAAGTTTCTTTTTACTACCATATTTAGTATATGCCTTTTACCATCTCTCCCATTTCCTTCTACCACTGTTACTGCAAAACCTTCGTCTCTTAGGGCTTTTATCATATCTGCTCTATTTCCTTTAGTTATTATCTGATAAGATACATGGCCTAGAGCGATTTTTTGCTCTAACCATATTCCTACTATTTGGCCACTTCCAAATCCCAAAGAATAGGCTATTAAATTTCCAATATTATCAAGTTGACTCATAATCTTTGTTAAAACAGTTATATAAATAAATACCTCCACACAGCCTAGCATGGCTGCTTGAAACTTTTTACCTCTTACTACTAAAATAGTTCTCACTACACTTATGGATACATCTAATATTCTAGCTCCAAATATAATTAAGTATCCTAAAAATAATTCCATTTCCCTTTTAAACCTCCTAAAAGCATTTTTATCTTTTAACCAGATGATTATATATAAATTATTATTAGAAAACAATAGAAAATTATAAATATTTTTGCCTTAAAAAAACAGCTCTCAAAATTTTGAGAGCTGTTTATTCTACATTTTTGAATCAAAATATGCTTTTATACCTTCAAACATGGCCTGAGCAGCCTTTTGTCTATAAGCTTCTGTAGCTATATTGGCTTCTTCTTTACTATTAGATAAGAATCCCATTTCCGTTAATACGGCTGGCATTTTCGTTTCTCTTATTACTACTAGTTTTGGTCTGTGTACAATACCTTTGTCTGGAGCATTTAATACATTTACCATTTTATTTTGCATTATTCTAGCAAAGTTCTTATTATCCCTAAATGGATCATCTCCATTATAAAGAACTTGTACCCCTCGTATATTACTATTTCCATGGGCATTGTAGTGAACACTCACAAAGGCATCTGCATTTAATCCATTTGCTATTTTGGGTCTTTCATAAAGACCCACATAAGTGTCATCTTTTCTAGTTAAATAAGTTTTAAATCCAGCCTCTTGAAGTAATTTTTCAAGTCTTAATGAAGTCTCTAAAGCTGCATCCTTTTCCTTCACCTTGAAAGTAGGACCAATGGCTCCTGGATCCTTACCACCATGACCTGCATCTATTACTATAAGTTTTCCTTTGTACTTAGATTCAGCTATGGCCTTATTAGTAAACTCTAATATTAAAGCATTAGAACTATTATCTAGATAATCTTTATAAGTTATTTTGTCATATAAATATACATTTACATAGTAGTACTTACCATCATCCCTTATACTTATATTCTTAACTATATCATCATACATTTCTAAATCTATAGCTTGAAGATTAGCGTATTCTTTAGGAACGTTTACTGTTAATTTATTCTTAGAGCTATCGTACTTAATTTCACTCTTTACATTTTCCTCTAATTTAATTGTGAATAGTCCTCTTTCTTGAGATTCCTTATAGTAGTTAATAGTATCTAGCGGCTTATTATTTATGTATATTACTACATCATTTTCCTCTGGAGATACAAATATATCATCAGCACTTTGTCCTTCTTCTAAATCTAATACGACCCTAACTATCTTGTCGTCTTTATCATAGTTTATATCCGGTTCAAACTGAGCCATCCTTATGGACTTAAGTCCTGCTTTATTCACATCTATCTTATTAGTATTTACAGCTAATTCTGCATTTAGAATATCCACAACCATCCTATCTCCCAAATTAATAGTATTTATTATTGGATATTCTTGAGTATTAATAACTACTGCATCTATACCTAATTTTTTAGTCACTTTAACATTTTTAACTTTATTGGAGAATTCAATTTTTATTCCCCCTGCTTTTTCGTCATAGTATACTCTATGGGATCTTGGGTGAGATAAATCAATAACTACCCTTGTTACCTCACGGGGCTCCTTTTCAAACAAAGATGCCCTAATAGAAGCTATACCATTGAAATTTATATCCTTTTTCCATAATCCTGTTATGGCAACATTAGAATTTGGTATATCCAATGAAGCATTTGGTATATCTACAACTAATCTATCTTGTCCACCATATTTACTTCCTTCTAAGTATAAATACTTGCTATTTACTTCTCCAGTGGTTTTAATACACACGTAAGAAGTAGCTCCTATTTCATAATAAGAAATATCTTTAATAGATTGCTTTGGACGGTCCACTGTGGCTGTCATGGTCTCGCCTATCCAATTTACTTCCATTCCTAATTGTTCTACTACAAATCTTAAAGGAACCATAGTTCTGTAGTTTCCGTTGTATCCTAAAAGTTTCGCAGGAACATCATTGGGTAATTTTACCTTTTTCCCATTTACATAGGCTGTAGCACTGTCAATTTTTAAAACAATTATTTTGTCCTCAGCTACTATGGTAGCTTCTTGTTTTTCTTGATTCCAAGAAATTTCAGCTCCTAGTTTTTCAACTACGAACCTTATTGGTACTAGAGTTCTACTCTTACCTTTTATAGTGTATAAAATAGATGGCACATCAGTGTAGACATCCTCGCCACCCATTAATAGGTTAACGCCTGCTACTTCCTGAGTTTTTTTGGAGATACCATCTACCACTTCGACCATGCTTCTTTGCTCTTTTTCACCAAAGGAAGCCATGGTCATCGACATGAACACTAAGATAGCTAAAAATACTGATATGATACGTTTCATGGTATGTCCCCCTAATTTAATTTTAGGCATAATTAGTCAATATTTTGTGATATATGTAGTTTTAAATCGACTAATCGCTCCACCTTAAATTGTATACGTTTTTGTGTCGTAATTCAATGTCTCTGAAACATTTGTAATATAGATGTAACTACTTAATAAATTAATCATATTTTTTTAAAGTATAATTAATATTTATTACATTTTTTTCAAGTATAAATTAAATATTATTTCAAATACTATCTTTAGGAGGGGATTAATATGGTAAACATTAATTGCTCTCTAGGTTGCATATATGAAGAAAACGGCAAATGCAATCTAACCCATATTACATTTTCATCCTCAACTCCTCATCCCGAATGCATGTATTTTATTCCCAAAGTAACACCAGTTCCTTCCTCCCATTTATCTAGTAATACATATAAAAAAACCGAGTAACCCTCGGTTTTTTTATATGTATTAAATTATGTCATTGTGAAAACTATTGATAAATAAAAAATAAGGAGATGTGGGGGAAGAATTCCCCTGCCTCCTTAAAGGAGGGGGGGCAGATTGCGTTAGCATACGCCCGCGGGAACCATAGGCTTCCATAACGAATCATAGGTCGTATGACTTTTTATATTTTTGTTATTTATTTTTTACAAGTAAAAACCCCTTCCAAGGAAGGGGTCTAATTTAACTATTTCATATCCATAAATCCGAAGAAGTAGTGACCTAACTTAGTTCTTTGTAAGTTAACTAGGTTCTCTCTTTCTAAGGCTGGTTGAGTATAGTAATTAATTGGCATTACTATCATTTCATCCANCTTAAAGGAGGGGGGGCAGATTGCGTTAGCATACGCCCGCGGGAACCATAGGCTTCCATAACGAATCATAGGTCGTATGACTTTTTATATTTTTGTTATTTATTTTTTACAAGTAAAAACCCCTTCCAAGGAAGGGGTCTAATTTAACTATTTCATATCCATAAATCCGAAGAAGTAGTGACCTAACTTAGTTCTTTGTAAGTTAACTAGGTTCTCTCTTTCTAAGGCTGGTTGAGTATAGTAATTAATTGGCATTACTATCATTTCATCCATCATCATCTTTTCTGCATCGTATAACATTTTAAATCTTTCTTCTCCAGTTGTTGACTTAGCACCTTCAATTAACTTGTCATACTCTTTATTTCTCCATTGAGCATCGTTATTTCCAGAGTAAGATAACCATAAATCTAACATAGTCATAGGATCTGCATAGTCTCCAATCCATCCAGCTCTTGCTATGGAGAAGTTACCATTGTGTCTAGTATCTTGGAATACTGCCCACTCTTGGTTTCTAAGTGTAACATTGATTCCTAAGTTCTTTCTCCACATTTCTTGAACAGCTTCTGCTACTGCCTTATGCTTATCATTAGTATTATATATTACTTCTAGTTCAGGGAAGCCTTCTCCATTTGGATATCCAGCTTCTGCTAATAATTTTTTAGCTTCTTCAACTTGTGCCTTAGTTGGGTCAATACCATAGTCTCCAGCAACTTCTCTGAAATCTTTTCCCTCATGGTCTACTAAGTTTGGAGGAACGAATCCAGTAGCAGGAATCTCTCCACCTAACATTACATTTTCAACGATTTGCTTTCTATCAATAGCTAATGTTAAAGCTTTTCTTACTCTTACATCATTAGTAGGCTCTTTTTCTACGTTGAATATATAGTAGTAAGTTCCCACATATGGATAAATTCTAAATGCAGATTCTTCCTTTTGAAGTCTTGGAATTTCTTGTAGAGGTATTTCAGATTCAACAAAATCAATATCTCCACTCTCATAAGCTGCTAATGAAGTAGATTGGTCTACTATCATTAAAACTTCTGATTTATCAATATTAACTTTATCTGCTTGCCAATAATTTTGATTCTTTTCTAAAACAATCTTATCTCCTAAATGATACTCTGTTAAAATGAATGGTCCATTTGATACGGCAGTTTCAGGGTTAATAGCCCATTTTTCAGGATCCTTATCTACCATATCTTTTCTAGCTGGCATAAAAGTATAGAATGCTGTTAATTCTAAGAAGTACTCTGTAGGAGCAACTAATGTTACTTCTAAAGTCTTCTCGTCTATAACATTAATAGCCACATCGTCTAAGCTTGCCTTTCCTTCATAGGCATCTTGAGCACCTTCTATGTAGAATAATTGGAATGCATATTCAGCTGGTTGTGGAATTAGGTTAGGGTCTAAAGCTCTCTTCCATCCATATTCAAAATCATATGCAGTTATAGGTTGACCATCTGACCACTTAGTATCTCTTAATTTAAATGTATAAGTCTTTCCATCTTCACTTATTTCATAACTTTCAGCTACTGCTGGAACAATCTTTCCATCTACTTCTCTCATTAAACCTTCGAAGGTATTTGTAATAACCATACCTCCATCATGTGCACTATTTTGTTGTGGATCTAGTGTTTTTGGCTCAGAACCAAGATTCCATTTAAATACTTTTTCTACTTTAGCTTCTTCTTTAACTTCCTCTGTTGCAGGTTTGCTACCACATGCTGCAAAAGAAGTTATAACTAGCATGAAGATAAGCATTAGTGATAATGTTTTTTTAAGCACAGTACTCCCTCCCGTTTTTAAAAAATTTTGTTATTTCTGAAAATTATATCATTTTCTCGGCCATTTGTCCAATCCTTGTGGACAAAACTATACCTGATATATATATATGTCCCACTTAAAATTAAATGCCATAAATAATCTTAATGATTTCTTAAGAAATGCAAAAATGCTTTTTCCTCTTAGGGAAAAAGCATTTTTAATTATAATTTTATTTTTAATTAATTCTTTGCATATACAGACTCAGTTACAGTCTCATATCCATTTACTTCCAATTCAATACTATACTCCTTTGGTTCATCAAAGTATTCCCCATTAATTATTAAAAAGAAATCTTTAAAATAGGACCCCTCTTCTATTATGTCATAATTAGAAACATTTTTTTCATCTACCTTAATGTTTCCTTCTTGTTCCAGAGCCTCCTTGTATGTTGCAGTCTCTCCCCAAGAGTCTCCTAACTCAAACTTAACATCTTCATTTATATTAATTTCTGATGTTACTAATAATACATCACTAGGCACTTTCTTCTTAGATATTACCACTTCAAAATCCTTATCTTCATAACCTGGAGCCTTTAAAGTAATATTGTAAGTGCCATAATCATCAAAGTTAGAACCCTTTAATACTGCTGCAGTATAAGTTGAGTAACCTTCAGTTATTTCTTTTATTTCATAATCTGTAAAGTTTTGACCATCTACTATTACAGAACCATTTTTCATAGCATCCTTATATTCTGTCTCCCAGCTATATCCTAGCTCTATTTTAATATCATCTCCTGGCTTTAATTCTGATGAATCCTTTACGCTTACACCTGAAGGTACATCCTTTAACTCTTCTACTTTTTCATAAGTTATAGTGTATGATTCACTTGATCTAAGTCCATCTTCATCTGTTGCCTCTATATCTATAGTGTTTTCACGTTCATTTAGATTTACTTTATACCCTATAACTCCATTTGTAGGTGATATAGGTGAGCCATTAAATTTAACTTTAGCTTCTATTCTCTCCATTGAAACAGAGTCTACAAACTTCACATCAAATGAAAATTCTTCTGCGTTCACTGTCTTATTCTCTAGGTTAGTAGTTAATTCAGGATTTCTTTTTTTAATTTCCTGATTTATTGATGTAGTTTTAAATCCAGTAGATTTAATTTCAATATTATAATTTCCTGGTTCATCGAATAAAGTTCCATAGAAAGTGATTTTATCCGTTTCTTTTTTAACTCTATCTAAATCTCCACCGTTTAATACTTCTCCGTTTATACTTATTTCATATATATTATTTATCCATCCACTAGTCTCATTTATAGTAATTTCTATGTCTTCTTTAAAGTAATTATTGTCCGTATCTACGGTTAGAGTTGGAGGCTCATTTGTATTTTCAATAGGGTCACCTGTTACTTCAACATTAAATTCCTTATCCTCATACCCACCAGCTTTAAGAACTATCTTATAGCTTCCAGGATTATGGAAGTTTTTCCCCTTAATATTTACACTAACAGTACTACTTGTATAATCGTCATCCTTTGTTAATTTCTCATCATTTAAATATACATCTCTTACTTCATAGCTATCTATACTAGCAGGTACTCCAGATAAATCAACTTTAATTTCGTCTCCTGTTCTCTTCGTATTTTCAGTGCTAAGTCTTACTTCAGCAGGCACTTCCATAGGAGTTCTTATCATTAATTTAGCTTCTAAATTATTATATCCTTCTGATATAAATACAATATCTGAATTTCCAGTAGTTTTAAATGCACTATATTTTATAACAAGTTTTCCATTAGATATATCTTCGTAATAATCCACATCTTTAGTTAAAGTCTCACCATTTATGCTTATGGTACCTAATTTTCTAGCCCACTCGTCTAACCCTAATTCTAAGTCTTGGCCATAGTACATGTATGTTTTATCAAATGTTGGTGGATTCTTAGGTCCTTCTGGTTCTTCTGGTAGTGTTGGTTCTTCTGGTGTAGGATCAATAACCTCGTCACCTTTAATTAAAGTAATCCTTAGTTCCTTTGTAGCATAATTTTCTGCTAAAATTTCTATTATATTTTCTCCTTCTGAGAATACAGACCCATCTATAGTTATTTTTCCTTCTTCTACTGAATATTTACTTCCATCTATATTTGCAGTCCAATATGGTCCTACTTTTATGTTAGTTATGCTACTTCTCCACTTAGGATTATCATTACTCCAAGTAATAATAACATCTTCCCCGGTCTTTTCTCCTGCTATATTCATGTTCTCAGGAACTATATCATTGACAGGATCTATAATTTCCGCTTCTCCTTCTAGACTAAATTGTACCATTTCCGTATCATATCCATAACTTTCTATGATTACAGTCTGCTGAGTATTATCCTTAAATAACTTTTCATTTAATACAATCTTATCACTTTGAGTTTTATATTCCCAACCACTAGTTGAAGCTGTAATAGGTAGAAGATACTTACCGTTTAATTTTACTGATTTTAAGTTTTCTACATAGTCTTCATCTACGCCTACTATATTTACATGCTCCCCTATGTTTTTAGTTTCATCATCTATATCTAGATTCATAGAAGCCTTTTCTACAAATACATTAACCTTAGCATTTTTATACCCATAGGCCTCTATAATGATTTCATTCTCTTCCCTAGTAAACCTATTTGGGGTTATGTGTATTTCATTGTCTTGTATAGAATATTCACTTTTGAATAAAGTAGTAGTACCTACTTTTATATTAGATATTCTATCTTTCCACTGGTCATCATTAAATCTTAATTTTACTATATTTCCTAATAGGGATTCTTCCACTTCTACAGTAGGTGCAACTTCAAGGGTCTCATCTCCATAAGGCTGTGCCTCTCCGAACTGTCCATCTTCTAGTATGTATTTCACATTATATGGTCTATCATTCCAGTCTTCTGCATCTGGACTATTTAAGTATTCGTCAAAACTTAAATACTTACCTTGTACCTTTGCATCTTCATAGGCATTGGTATACCCACTATAAGATAGTACCCTCTTTTCACCCTCTTTAGCTACTGCATCTTTTATAGTGTCATTCCAAACAGCTAATACCCTTTGGGATTTTTCTGTACCCATATCTAACTTTTGTAATATCTGTGCATTAGATATTAGGTCAAAATCAAATACCACATCTGCTGGCATTATTATACTTCCTCCAGATCCACCGGAATCACCACCAGAGCCACCACTTGTAGATGCACTTGTTAATACGTCTACACTAGTATTTTTAGATGTATTAGTTGATCCAGATGGCATACTCAGTTCATTATTATGATCCGTAACTGGATTTACATATGAACCGTCATTCTCCTCTACTATGAAAGTTTTCTCCATATCCTTATATCCTGTAGCCTTTACTGTGACTGTATGTTGCCCTGGAGTAAGCTTTCCTAAAGCATCATTTTCTAATCTCACTAAGTTAGATACTACATGATACTCTTCACAATCTCCCTTTAAAACCTTACCATCTAATAAGACAGTATGGATTGGATTTGTTACCCTATAATTAAAATCCTTTAATTCTAATAGTAAATCCATTCCAGCTATAGGATGAAAATCTGGGTGAATAGTTAAAAGTCCCTCAGATACTATATGTACGCTTATTCTAGCTTCATCATATCCAGTAGAATAAATCTTTAAATCATGACTATCATTATAATCAATTGGTCTTGAATCACTATACAATGTAATCTTTCCATCTTCGATTTTAAAGTTAATATCCGCTTCTAAATCTGGATTTCCTGTATAGGGATCAATTTTAGTTATTCTATATATATTGGCCTGCCATTGTTTTGCCTCTGGCGTAGAATCATCGAAGGATATTTCCACATTCTTTCCATACTCTGTATCATGCGTATTAAGTTCTGGTATTCTCACATCTACTTCTTGTTCATCATTCGATGTACTAAATTGAGTAATTGAAGGAGTATATTTTATATTTCCATCTTTGTCATAATTTGTCTTATGATAGTCCCACATGTATAGTGGCTTATGTCCATAAATTTTACTTGGTGCTCCATAAGCATATATGCCTGAACTTAAGACTTGAGTAGCTATTATAGTCATAGCTAAACCTTTTTTTAACCCTTTATTCAACATTTCTAATCCTCCCTATTTAAGTGTAAATATTTCTTTTGTTTCATCTTTTACTACTTTTAATTCTTGTTCTCCCGTATGACCTAATTCTATTTTCACAACAGTTCCCTCTGTATTGACTTTTTTAATACTTTCTTCATTTCCATTTATATAGAATTTATAATTTTCTGCAGTTCCTTCCTTTATTACCACTACTGCATACATTACATTTTGAATTTCCATTATTTTAGTTTTATTTGGATCTATGATTTTATATTTACCGTCTTCTATAATTTCTTCTGTAGTATTATAAAATTTAATTCCTATATGTTTTTCTAAACCTTCAAATGAATCTATTACATTTTCAAAGAGTTCAGGTAAAAGTATTAATTTTATTTCTTTTGAATTCTCTTCTCCATGGGATAGGGCATTCCCAATCATCTCTAAGTTTAGATTCTTATCATCTATCCTATTTAACTTTAATTTTAATCCAGCTGGAACATCTTTTAATGCACTAGCCCCACTTATAGTATCTATTTCACCATAATTTGATTTTGTAGAGAATATGGCCTTTGTATCATTAGCTATAGCTAAGTTTATAGTATTTTTTATACTACCATCATTAGTTGAAGCCTCTATAAATTCAAGTTCATCCATTATCAATTGATTTCCTAATAAATTATCATTAATCTTAGGTTCTGAATTATTAATAAAACTGAATACCTCTTCTGAATTGTCACTTTTATTAACCACTTTTAAATTTTCAACTTCTTTAGTATTCAATTCTAATTTTAAAATAGTTCCCTCTGTATTGACTTTCAATGGATCCCCAAGATTTCCGTCTAAATAAAACTCATAATCATCCACATTTCCTTTTTTAAGCACTACAACGGCATATAATACATTATGGATTTCCATTATATCTGTTTTACTTGCATCTATAATTTTATATTTATCATCCGTTTCTTTATCACCGGTTCCCGGGTCTGGTGTTTCTGGTGTTTCTTCTGATCCATCCGTTTTATTGTGGAATTCAATTGGCAACATGGCAAAGGTCCCAGCGATGCTATCCTTTATCCCTTCAAACATATTATTTTCAAGTATAAACTTAATTGTCTTAGAACTTTCTCCATGATTGTTAGCTTTTCCAATCATTTTAAGTTCTAATGTTTTATCATTTATTCTCTTTATTTCTAATTTTAATCCCTGTGGAATTGGTGTATCTTTAACAACACTTGCTCCCGTAATTGTATCTATTGTTCCAGTCTTTATATTTGATGCAAACTTTACATCTTTTCCATCTTTGATTACTAACTTTAATGTATTTCCCACACTTCCGTCATTTTCACTAGACTCTTTAAATGCTCCCCCTATTAATGTCATATCATTTTCTGTAAAGTCTTCCTTTGGTTGTGTTTGGTTTGAAGAACTTCCACCTCCACCTCCACCACCTGAAGGTTTTTTCTTTGATGCTGAACTAGTTGCATCTGTCTTGCCTTCACTTTTCTTAATTTCATTCCCTCTTATATATATTTTTTGCTCTTTCGTAACTTTTTTATCGTTTATTTTTACTTCCTTACCTTGGACTTTAAAATCATCTATCTTTCCTTCATTTTTTATCTGAATCTCTTTAACTTTTTTTCCAACCTCTAATTTCTTTATGTTAGAGTTTTTTGACACTTCCATTTTGGCGTTATTTTCCATTTTTATAGTTTCTACTTTTGTATTGTCTTTTAATACAACGCGTACTTTACCATCTTTTTTAGCAACAACCACTTCACCTACTGATGAATTACTAAAGTAGATACTATTAAGGCCTCCACCTTCTATGTAAACTTTTCCAGTTATTTGAGAGTTGTTTATTTCAACTTCTCCATCTCCTATACCTTCTGTTAAGTATAAGTTACCTTTAACTGTAGTATTTTCCAAGATGACTCCTTCAGTGTTTATGACTAAGTTAGATGGGATAACATTATCTTTATAAGTGCCCTTTGTATTATATAGTTCTCCCATAGTATTCTTTAATATGGTCATACCTTCTGCTCTAGATAAAAGCTTTTTAGGTTTAAATGTATTATCTTCGTATCCACTTACATATTTATTAGCCAATAATATATTTATATTCTCCTGTGCATAAGGAGCAATTTCCTTAGAGTCTTCAAAACTTAATTTGGTATCATTATCACCAATTAATTTAAAAGCATTAACCACCATAGTGGATGCTTCTTCCCTAGTTATGTAGGCATTAGGTTTGGCTAATAATTCACCTTCCACTTCATAACCATTCATAATTCCTGCTTCTTTCCCCTTTAGAATCGCTTCTACATACCAATTAGAAGAATCTATATCTTCAAATACGTTCTCACTCTTTTCTTGAAGCCTTAGTATTTCTCCTATCATAGTTATGAATTCTGCTCTAGTTACTGATTTATCTGGCTTTAATGTACCATCTGAATATCCACTTATTATTCTCTTTGATTTTAATTCACTCATCATAGCATAGGCCCAATGATCTTTTTCCTTTATTTCATTTTGTGTATTTACTTGTTTTTCTCCTACCTTTTTTTCCTCTATTTTTTCCACTGCCACCACTTTGGCAGTTTCCTTTTTCTTTTCTTCAACAGTAACCTCATTAATTGTTTTTTCTAATTTAGTAACTTCTTTTGCTACTTCCTTTACAGTGTCTTTTTTAGATGCACTAGATATGCTGTCCACCGAGCTAGTATTGGCAAAAGATGTACTAGTCATAGATATGAGTATTAGTAGGGCTGTAAGAATATGACTTACAGTTTTTTTCATATAACACTCCATTCTATAGCCTCCTTATAATTTTTTATATGAAAATAATAATCATTATCATTTCCAACATTTTCACATAATACCATACTAGTACTAACATATCAATGAGTATTCATATGAATTTGTAATTTTTTTTAAAAGTATGAAGAAAATTTACATATTTACTTATTTGTTACTTTTTTAACATCAATTCCTTACCATTTTCTAGTAAATAAAAAAAACTAGGAGATTTAATCTCCTAGTTTTTTATGTTATTAAACTTATTCTTGTATATCAGCAAATCCAAAGAAGAAATGTCCAAGTGGAGTTACTTCCCAACCTGTAACTTCAGGCTTAACTAATATTTTCTTAGTGTAGTAGTAAATTGGCATTACTATCATTTCATCCATCATCATCTTCTCTGCATCATATAACATTTTAAATCTTTCTTGTCCAGTTTGTAACTTAGAACCTTCAATTAAGTTATCATACTCTGTGCTCTTCCATTGTGCATCGTTATTTCCTGAATAAGATAACCATAAGTCTAACATAGTCATAGGGTCTGCATAGTCTCCTAACCATCCAGCTCTAGCTATAGAGAAGTTACCATTGTGTCTAGTATCTTGGAATACAGCCCACTCTTGGTTTCTTAATTCCACACTGATACCTAGGTTCTTTCTCCACATTTCTTGAATAGCTTCACCTATTGCTTTGTGTCCCTCAGAAGTGTTGTATAATACTTCTGCTGCTGGGAATCCTTCACCGTTCGGGAATCCTGCTTCTGCTAATAACTTCTTAGCTTCTTCCACGTCAGCAGTATCTTTAATTCCATAATCTCCTGCTACAGTTCTAAACTCATTTCCTTCAGCATCTAATAATCCTGGCGGTACAAATCCATTTGCAGGAAGTTCTCCTCCCTTAGATACATTGTCAGTTATTTGTTTTCTATCTATAGCCAATGTTAAAGCTCTTCTTACCTTTGGGTTATCAAATGGTGCTTTAGTTACATTGAATATATAGTAATAAGTTCCTATAGTAGGTTTAATTACAAATCCTGAATTTTTATCTTCTAAAAGTCTTGGAATTTCTTGTAAAGGTGTTCCACCTTCATTAGCATGTATATCTCCTGCCTCATATGCTGCTAAGTTAGTAGAGTAATCTACTATCATAAATGCTTCAATTTTGTCTATTTTAACTTTATCAGCTTGCCAATAATTTTCATTCTTCTTTAATACAATCTTATCTCCTAAGTGGTACTCACTTAAAACAAAAGGTCCATTTGACACAGCAGTTTCTGGGTTTGTTGCCCACTTAGCTGGGTCCTTGTCTACCATATCTTTTCTAACTGGCATATAAGTATAGAATGCTGTTAACTCTAAGAAATACGGCGTTGGAGCTATTAACTCAACTTGTAATGTCTTATCATCTACAGCTGTAATTGCCACATCATCTAAGCTTCCTTTACCTTCATATGCTTCTTGAGCACCTTTAACATAGAATAGTTGGAAAGCGTATTCTGATGGTTGTGGAATTAAGTTTGGATCTAATGCTCTCTTCCATGCATATTCAAAATCGCCTGCAGTGATAGCTTGTCCATCAGACCATTTTGCGTCTCTTATTTTAAATGTATAAGTTTTACCATCTTCACTAACTTCATAGCTTTCAGCTATTGCAGGTTCCAATTTACCATTTACTTCTCTCATTAATCCTTCAAAAGTATTATTAATTACGTGTCCACCATCAGATGCACTGTTTTGTTGTGGATCAATAGTTTTTGGCTCACCATTTAAGTTCCACTTTAATACTTTTTCACCTTCTGCTACTTCATCTTTTCCTCCACAACCTATTAATGTAGTAAAAACAAGCATTAATATCATTGCTAAGGCAAGTATTCTTTTAGTCATACTATCCCTCCTATTTTTCAAGTCCTTTTATGATAATATTTAGTGCAAGATTAATCTTGCACTAAATAACCATACAAAATTATCCTAACAGATGACATGCGGCGTAGTGACCTTCACCAACTTTTATCATCTTTGGTTCAATTTCTGCACATTTTTCCATTGCATATTGACATCTCGTTCTAAATCTACATCCAGATGGAGGATTCATTGGGCTTGGCACATCTCCCTCTAGAACAATTCTATTAGTTTCCTTAATTACATCTGGATCTGGCACAGGTATGGCAGAAAGGAGTGCTTGAGTATATGGATGCTTAGGATTATCATATACGTCATCACTAGTTCCTATTTCCACAAGTTTACCTAGATACATTACTCCAACTCTGTCAGATATGTGTCTAACCATGGAAAGGTCATGGGCTATGAATAAATACGTAAGACCTAATTCCTTTTGTAGATCAGATAACATATTTACAACTTGAGCCTGAATAGACACATCTAGGGCCGATATTGGTTCATCACAGATTATAAATTCTGGATCTACGGCAAGTGCTCTTGCAATACCTATCCTTTGACGCTGACCACCACTAAATTCATGAGGATATCTTACAGCGTGTCCAGGAGATAAACCAACTCTCTCTAAAAGATCATGGATTATTTTTAATCTTTCTTTTCCTGTAGCTATATTGTGTATGTCAATAGCCTCTCCTATAATGTCACCTACTGTCATACGAGTGTTTAATGATGCATAAGGATCTTGGAATATCATTTGTATCTTTTTTCTATAAGGCATTAACTCTTTTTGAGACATTTCAGCAATATCTTTTCCGTCATATTTAATTTCTCCATCAGTTGGTTCATATAATCTGATTAGAGTTCTACCTGTAGTAGATTTTCCACATCCTGATTCACCAACTAGACCTAAAGTTTCACCCTTATATATTTTAAAAGATACATCATCTACGGCCTTTACATGTTTTATATTTCCTCCAAAAAAGCCCTTCTTAACTTCAAAATATTTCTTTAAATTATTTACTTCTAATAGTACTTGTTTATTTTCCATAACTTACCCCCTCCTTTTTACACCAGTATCTACTTCTATTTTTGGTGCATCCTTATGAAGTAACCAACACATAGATCTTTGTCCAGTTTCTGTTGTGAAATAAGGAGGTTGTTCTGTTTCACAGACTTTCATAGTGTAAGGGCATCTAGCTGCAAATGGACATCCCTTTGGAGGATTTAGTAAATCCGGTGGAGTACCTTCAATTGGAATTAATCTCTGATTTTCTCCTAAATCCATTCTAGGAATAGATTTTAAAAGTCCCATTGTATATGGATGTTTAGGATTATAGAATATTTCCTCTGTAGTTCCTTCTTCCATTACAAGTCCACCATACATAACAATTATTCTACTACAGACATCTGCCACTACTCCTAAATCGTGAGTAATTAATATGATAGATGTATTAATTTCATCTTTTAATTTTTTCATAAGTTCTAATATTTGAGCTTGGATAGTAACATCTAAAGCTGTAGTAGGCTCATCTGCTATAAGAAGTTCCGGTTCACAGGATAGTGCTATTGCAATCATAGCACGCTGTCTCATCCCACCACTAAATTCATGGGGATATTGGTCAATTCTCTCTTCTGGAGAAGGAATTCCTACTAACTTTAGCATTTCTATAGCCTTTTCTTTAGCTACTTTTTTATCTACCTTCTGATGCTTTATGATTGATTCCATTATTTGATCTCCAATAGTATAAACGGGATTTAATGAAGTCATTGGATCTTGGAAGATCATGGCTATTTCATTACCTCTAATGGACTGCATTTTCTTTTCAGGTGTATTTACTAGATTTTCACCTCTAAATAAAATTTCTCCATTTACTATTTTTCCTGGAAATTGTAATAATTTCATTACGGACATGGAAGTAACACTTTTTCCACTTCCAGATTCACCAACTATACCTATAGCTTCTCCTTTTTTTAAAGAAAAACTCACACCTCTTATAGCTTTTATTTCTCCAACATGGGTAAAAAACGACGTCCTTAAGTCTTTAACTTCTAATATATTTTTCAAACTCATCACCTCTATTTACGTAAGCGCGGATCTAATGCGTCTCTTAGACCGTCTCCAAAGAAATTAAATGCAAGCATAGTAATACATATAGCAAGTGCTGGGAAGAACAATTGATGTGGATATGAATTAAGTCCTCCTAATGCATCACTTGCAAGCGAACCCCATGATGGCTTTGGTGCAGATACTCCAAGACCTATAAAGCTTAAGAACGACTCTGTAAATATGGCTGATGGAATCATCATTGTCATAGTTACTATAATAGGCCCCATTGCATTTGGAATTAAATGTCTAAGTAATATTCTCTTTGTACTAGCTCCTAAAGTTTGGGCTGCTAGTACATATTCTTGTTCCCTTAATGTTAATATTTGTCCCCTTACAATTCTGGCCATTCTAACCCAATAAATTGTTCCTATGGCCAAAATAACACTAGTAAGACCTGGCTTGAATACAACCATTAATATGATTGCATAAAGTACTAGGGGTATAGTTGATATAATATCTACTATTCTCATCATTGTATTATCTATCTTTCCACCTAAGTAGCCTGATATCCCTCCATATATAACTCCTATGAAGAAGTTAACCACACTGGCTACTACGGCCACCGTTAACGACACTCTTGCTCCATACACTACCCTTATGAATAAGTCTCTACCATGGGCGTCTGTTCCAAACCAGTGTTCTCCACTTGGTCCTTCGTTAGTTCTTGTTAGGTCCTGGTCCGAGAAATTATATTGTGAAATAAGGGGACCAAAGATTGCTATTAAAAATATAATTGCTATGGTTATAAGTCCTATCATAGCAAGAGGATTTTTCTTTAACCTTCTCCAAGCATCTTGCCAGTAGGTTATGATAGGTCTTTCAATTCGCTCTCTATCCTTATCTGCATGAGGAACTTTTTCCCACATGTCTGCAGAAATATTTTTGTTTATATCCATCCTTGCAGCTCCTTCCTATTCATCCAGCTTAATTCTTGGGTCTATTAATCCATATAGAATATCTACTACGAATACCATTACTATTAAGAACATTGCATAGAATATGGTTACACCCATGATTACTGTGTAATCTCTGTTATTAACACTTTCTACAAAGTATTTTCCCATTCCAGAGATAGCAAATATTCTCTCTACTACGAAAGATCCGGTAAGTATAGCTGCAACTAGTGGTCCTACATAGCTTACAACTGGAATTAATGCATTTTTAAGGGCATGTTTACCTATAACTGTAAATTCGGATAATCCTTTAGCCCTTGCAGTTCTTATGTAGTCCTGTTGCATAACTTCAAGCATACTTGAACGAGTTAATCTTGCCACAAATGACAGTGAAAATCCTGCAAGCGCTATAACTGGTCCTATATAATGCTTCCAACTACTTAATCCATGGGATGGTAATAAATTAAGTTTCGTACTGAAGAAATGAACTATTAATGTTCCTAGAACGAAACTCGGTATAGTTACTCCCAAGGTTGCCATAAACATGGCTAACTGATCTTGCCACTTCCCTTGTTTCATGGCTGATATTATTCCTATCGGTACTCCTAAGGCGAGAACTACCAATACAGATATACCTCCAACTCTTGCTGAGGTAGGGAATGTACTGGCGATAATTTCATTAACAGTCCATCCAACCCTTTGGAATGACGGTCCCAAATCTCTATTTATTATTACATCTTTTAAGTATATTACGTATTGTTCCCACACAGGCTTATCTAGATTAAATCTAGCCTCTACTACTTTCATTATGGCCTCTGGTAGTGCCTTTTCTCTAGAGAAAGGTCCTCCAGGTGCTGCGTGCATTAGGAAAAAAGTTATGGTTATTACAAATAACAGAGTAATTACCATCGATAACATTCTATTAGCAATAAACCTTCCCATCTTATCACACTCCTTTTTTTATCTTATATTTTTATTGTTTCCATAAATGTGTTTAAATACGTCTATAACGAAAAAAATTTAAAAGATTTTCAAATCCTTCCTTAAAAATAGTTTTCACTTATAGGCACCATTCCTTTCTATTGCAGTTTATAAAATTTTGTGATAATTCATTTTTGTTTTACAGTAATTTTTACAGTATCAGTACAATTCCATTAATATTCTATCATATTTTTTTGAATTTTTAAAGTATGTATGTGCAACACATACATTCGTTTTTATCGTTGCAAATGCACAAACATCCTACCATACAATTGATACAATTTTCTAACAATTCCGCGTAACGCGCACATTTACCTATGTGCGAACGAACTTTTTTTGATTTTTCTGATTTTTCTTTCGTATTTTTATTATAATATGTTTCAGGAAAACATTTTCTTATTTTTTTCTTAAGATGTCCAAAATGATTTCATTAACAGTTTGAGGATTGGCAGAACCCTTAGTTTTTTTCATGACAGCTCCCACAAGAAATCCGATTACTTTTTTCTTGCCATTTTTATAATCTTTTATAGATTTCAGATTTTCTTCCAAAACTTCTTTTACAATTTTTACAATATCTTTTTCATTGGATAACTGAATAATTCCCTTTTCTTTCATTATTATTTCTGGATTTTCCCCTGTTTCATGCATTATATTATATAACTTTTTTGCCATATTATTACTTATATATCCATTTACAACCAATTCTAATAATTTTACAAAATCATCTATCTTATACTTAAGATCTTCTATATCCATTCGGTCATCCTTTAGCCTTTTATAAAGGACTGAGATTATAAAATTGCTAACCATCTTTGGATTCTTAACAGTCCTTACTACTTCTTCAAAGTAATTGGACATTTCTTTGCTCTTAGTCATTATATTTATGTGGTATTCTGGTAACTCATATTGTAATATAAAACGGTTCCTCTTTTCATTAGGCAATTCCGGTAATCCTTTCCTAATTTCCTCAATAAAACTCTCCTCTACAAATATTTTTAATAAATCTGGTTCTGGAAAATATCTATAATCTTGTGCTTCTTCTTTCTTTCTCATGGCCACAGTTATTTTCTTATTTTCATCCCATCTTCTAGTTTCTCTTATGGTGTTTTTATTTTCTCTCAAAAGAAATCTATGCCTAGATTCTTCATATTCTATAGCCTTTTTTACAGCCTTAAATGAATTTAAATTTTTTATTTCTACTATATTACTTCTTATGGTTTTATCCTTAGATTCTATATTTATATTCACATCACATCTAAGGGAACCTTCTTCCATTTTACAATCACAAATATCTAAGTATATGAGTATTTCTTTTAATTCTTCTAAACATTCACTTGTTTCTATAGAACTTGAAAGATCTGGTTCTGTAACAATTTCTATTAAAGGAACTCCACTTCTATTGTAATTTAAAAGTCTTGCCTCATTAGTGTATATAGTTTTTCCTGCATCTTCTTCTATATGTATTCTCTTTATTCCTATTCTTTTATCATTAATCTGTATATGACCATTTTCACAAAGGGGCTTATCATATTGAGAAATTTGATATGCTTTATTTAGATCCGGGTAAAAATAATTTTTTCTATCCATAAATGACTTTCTAGCTATTTCACAATTAAGGCCTATGCCTGCCCTTATGGCATATTCTATTACCTTCTTATTTAAGCTTGGTAAAGTCCCTGGCAAACCTAAACAAATTGGACAGCACTGACTATTTTCTTCTTCTCCAAACCCTGTAGAGCATGAGCAAAATATTTTGGATTTCGTCTTTAATTCTGCATGTATTTCTAGTCCCACTACAGTGATGTATTCCATGTTATTTCTCCCCTCATTCTCTCTACTTCATAAGCACATGTTAGTACTTCTTCTTCATTAAAATAGCCACCCATTATTTGTACTCCTACAGGCATATTCTCTATGAAACCACAAGGAATAGAAAGGGCTGGTATTCCTGAAATATTTGCATTAATAGTAAGTATATCTGATTTATACATTTTTATTGGATCTTTAATCTTTTCTCCGATTCCAAAGGGAAGGGTAGGTGTGGTAGGTGTTATTAATAAATCCACCTTTTTAAATACTTCTTTGAAATCCTTAATTATTAAAGTTCTGACCTTGGCTCCTTTTTCATAGTATTTTTCATAATTTGTCTTAATTAAACTATTAGTTCCTAATATGATATTTTTCTTTACTTGTTTACCAAATCCTAAAGTTCTATTGTGACTATACAGCTCGTTTAGGTTATCATATTCATTTTTACAGTATCCATATCTTATTCCATCAAATCGAGAAAGATTTAAACTGCATTCTGCTGTGGCAATGTTATAGTAAGTAAAAAATCCATATTTAGTATGAGGTAGATTCACATCTATTATTATTGCACCCTTTTTTTCTAATTCCTTAACTACCTCTATTATTTTCTCTTTTATTCTATTGTCTATTCCATCATGGAAATATTCCTTTGGAATTCCTATTTTTAGTCCACAAACACCATTTTTTAAACCTTTTGTATAATCTTTCTTGCCCCTATTAACACTTGTAGAGTCTTTAGTATCGTATCCACTTATATGATTTAATACTAGGGCACAATCATATACATTTCTTGTTATAGGCCCTATAGTATCAAGACTTGAGCCATAGGCCACAAGACCGAATCTGGATACTAGTCCATAGGTGGGCTTTAGTCCTACTACTCCACAAAAGGCTGCCGGTTGTCTAATAGATCCACCCGTATCGGAACCCAGTGAAAAAAAACATAGGCCAGAAGCTACTGCCGCTGCTGAACCACCACTAGAACCTCCCGGTACTTTAGTTAAGTCCCAAGGATTTTTAGTTATTTTATAAGCAGAGTTTTCAGTGGAAGATCCCATTCCAAATTCATCTAAATTAGTTTTTCCCACTAATATATTCTTTTTTAATCGCTCCACTACTGTAGCATCATAGGGTGATATATAGTTCTCTAGCATCTTAGACCCACAGGTTGTCTTTATTTTCCTAGTGGATATATTATCCTTAAGGGAGTAGGGTATTCCTTCTAATGGCTCTATATAATCTCCATTACCTATTTTTCTATCTACTGCTTTTGCTTCACTTAAACTTTCTTTTACTATAGTTAAATATGCTCCTAATTTTTCATCTATATTATTAATCCTATTTAAAATAGTACAAGTTAATTCCTCACAGCTTAATTCTTTTCTTCTCAGCATATTATGTATTTCATATATATTTTTATAATAAAGTTCCATAATTCCTTCCTTTCTTTAAATCAATAGACAAACTACTTCTAAACTCAATAAACGCTGGCTACTTACAAGGGAATATAAATAAAAAAATTTTATAAGGTGGAACATCAAAACATCCTATGCTGCAAACAATTATGAACCTTCTAAATTTAGTATGAGATGTACACCCTATAATCTGATAGTGACTTACCTTATAAAATATTTTTTATTTATATGACCGAAGTAAGTTCACACCCCCCTAGCTTAAATATAATTAATCCCTATATATAAAGGTTAGTCTAATGACTAACCTTTTATTTTAAAATAATTACCTTCTCTATTCTCTGTATTAGCAAATACATCTTCATGATTTAAAGACTCTTTTACTTCATCTTCTCTAAAAGGATTTATGCTGTCAAATACCCTATATGTAGGTTCTACATTTTCTAAATCCAATTCATCCATACTATCCATATATTCCACAATAGGATTCAAGTCTTTTTCAATTTCTTCTATTTCTTCATTTGTTAAATGTATTTTAGCTATTTTACATATTTCTTTAATAGTGTTTTTATCTATAGACATATTATCACCTATTATTTCACCATTTCTTCAAATTCATCTTCACTTATAATATTTACTCCTAGATCTTGAGCTTTAGTAAGCTTAGATCCAGCTTCAGTCCCTGCTAATACATAGTTAGTCTTTTTACTTACACTGCCCGATACTTTACCACCAAGATTTTCAATTATCTCTTTAGCTTCTTTTCTTTTATATTTAGTAAGAGTTCCCGTTAAAACAAAAGTCATACCTTCAAACTTCTTTTCTACTGACTCATCTTGGATTTTTAGGGAATTCATATTTACTCCCACATCTTTTAACTTATTTATAACCTCTATATTCTTATCCTCTTTGAAATAAGTAATAATACTACTTGCCATCTTATCTCCTATTTCAGGTATGTTTACTATTTCTTCAAAGGAAGCCTTTATAAAATTATCCATAGTTTTAAATTCACTGGCCAATAAATTTGCTGCCCTTTCTCCTACTAATTTAATACCTAAACCAAATATAAGTCTTCCTAAATCATTATTCTTTGATTTTTCTATGGCATTTATTAAATTAGTAGCAGATTTTTCACCCATTCTCTCAAGAGGTAATAGTTCTTCTTTCTTTAAATAATATAAATCAGCTATATCCTTTATTAACTCATTATCTAATAATAGGGTAACTATAGATTCTCCAAGACCATCTATATTCATGGCATTTCTGGATACAAAATGAATAATACTACGTCTAAGTTGTGCTGGACAAGATGAATTAACGCATCTGGTTACAGCTTCCTTATCTATCCTAATAGTTTCTTCTCCACACACGGGACATTGTTTTGGCATATTAAATTCCTCTAGTCCATCTGGCCTTTTATCCATCACTACCCTTACCACTGCTGGAATAACATCTCCTGCCTTTTCAATTATTACATAATCACCTATTCTTACATCCTTTTCCCTTATATAATCTTCATTATGGAGTGTAGCACGACTAACAGTACTTCCTGCCACCTTTACTGGTTCTAATATGGCAGTAGGAGTCAATGCTCCCGTTCTTCCCACTTGGACTACTATATCCTCTAGTTTAGTTTCCTGTTGTTCTGCTGGGAATTTATATGCTATGGCCCATCTTGGACTTCTAGATCTAAAACCTAATTCTTCTCTCTGAGATAAATCATTTATCTTTATAACCATTCCATCTATTTCATAGGCTAGACTTCCTCTTTTATCTCCAAAATTTTCACAAGTTTTAATTACATCTTCTATATTGTCACAAATTGTATAATCAGAAACTCTAAAACCTAAACTCTTTAAATATTCTAGTCCCTCTGAGTGGCTAATAAATTCTTTTCCTACTATAGATTGAATATTAAATACAAATATGTCTAAGTTTCTCCTAGCTGCAATTTTAGGATCTAATTGTCTTAAGGATCCTGCTGCTGCATTCCTTGGATTAGCAAATAAATTTTGTCCCTTTTCTTCTTGTATTTTGTTTAACTTTAAAAAGTTTTCCTGGGAAATATACACTTCTCCCCTTACTTGAAGATTAATGTTTTCCTTTAACTTTAAGGGAATAGACTTTACTGTTTTTAAGTTATGGGTAACATCTTCTCCCACAGAACCATCTCCACGGGTAGCTCCTTGAACAAATATTCCATTTTCATATTTTAGTGAAACAGATAAACCATCTATTTTAGGTTCTACCACATACTCAATTTTATCACTTATAACTTTTTTTACTCTAGAGTGGAAATCTATTAAGTCCTCTTTATTATATGAGTTACCTAAACTGAGCATAGGTACAGTATGTATCACTTGATTAAATGACTCTAAAGCTTTTCCACCTACCCTTTGTGTAGGAGAATCTATCTTTTTTAAATCAGAAAATTCTTCTTCTAATTTTATTAATTCATTTAACATCATATCGTAGTCATAATCAGATATTTCTGGACTATCTAGTACATAATATCTATGATTATGATAATTTATTTCATCTGTCAATTCTTCTATTCTTTTTTTTGCCACTTCTCTATCCATAATAACCTCCAAAATATTAATTAATGCGACAGACATATTTTATCATAAAAAGACAGTCATTAGTTCATCCTTTGTCATTATTGGTTATTCCTTATAACCATATATCTTGTCACCAAATTATACATTTAAATATTTCTATCATAATATGTATTTTTCCTGTTTACCTAATAATAATTCTAATAGTTTAAAGTTTAGGGTTCAGAGTTGAGAACTTTTATCCCTAACCTCTTAACTATTAAAATTCACTGTAACCAGTTAGGGACAAGGAGCATATTATATTATTGCAAAGGGACATACATAATAAGGGAGGTGAGAATATAAATGAGTAAATCTTCCACTAACAAATCTGAGTATATGCCTAATCCAATACTATTAAATGCTGAACAACAAGAGGAATTTAATAAATACAGGGCCAAATATGCAGATAAATCCAACAAATATATTCTAAGAGAAATGATGAGAGTAAAATCACAAGTTCCACAAGAAATGGTACAAAAGCATATTAAAAATCTTAATCTCATGTCACAAATGGAAGGATTTGATCCAGAAAAGATACAACCAAGAGTAGACATGGTAAAAAGATTACTAAGCATAAACATGCCTTCACAAAATACAATCCAATCAGAGGAGCCAATTGCAGAAAGTCAATTTTTTTTCGGTGGTGCTTTATTATTATGGTTTCTAGCCTTAGCAGCAATATGGCGTAGACCATACTATAGAAGACCTTATGGACGCTATCCCATTTACTAAATAAAAAACCCTTATGATTAATCATAAGGGTTTTTTATTTAGCATTATTGACCTTTACTCTAACTTCACTATCTCCTATTTAAAGGATTTTTACAAAGGTTCCAAGTATTATATCTATGGTAAGAAGGTGTTTAAAATAGAAAATACATTTAATTTCCTATATTTTTTTAATATCCTCCAAAACCACCAAAGCAACCACAGTTACAGAACAATAATACTAGTAGTAAGAAGAAGAATAACAATTCACTACCGCTATTAAATAAACCATATCCTCCACATTGTTTATCAGCCACTTAATCCACCTCCTTTATTCAGGTATGTAGATTTTCAATTTGCTGAATCACTATATTTGTCTTTTGTCTAATATAAATTATGCATAAACAATAATATATGTTACTAATACTCATAAATTTGTCTTTATTATATAGATAAACCACCTTGGAAATTTTTACTTCTACATTAATTAAGGTTAAGGGATTAGAATTAAAAGTTTAGGAATAAAAACTCCCAACTCTAATCTCTAATCTCTTAACCATTAGAATAATTCATATATATTTAAATTTGAAGTATCATGACTACCTTTGAAACTAACTTAAATTACATTTATAGGCGCATAGCCTAGCATTAATTTTTTAATTCCCGCATTATGAAATGCTATGGTAATCTCCTTATCTCCAGCCTTATCTTTAATAGATATAACTGTACCCATTCCAAACTTGTCGTGCATAACCTTAGCACCTGGATGGACATTTTCACTACTAGCCTTCTTTGTTGCTTTAGGCGCTTCATTTATAGTAGTTCCTCTATATATACCCGCCCCCGGAGCAAGAGCCTTTCTGTCTTTAGTCTGTATGGCTTCCTTATCCCTATCTAATAGAGCAGAATCTATTTCCTCTATAAACCTGGAAATAGGATTATAATTAGTCTTACCATATAGCATCCTCATTCTAGCATGGGTAATAAATAACATTTCCTCAGCTCTTGTTATACCCACATAACATAATCTTCTTTCCTCTTCTAAATCATCATCAGAATCTAGTGCTCTAGATATGGGGAATATTCTCTCTTCCATTCCTGCTAGGAATACTACAGGGAACTCTAACCCCTTGGCACTATGCAAGGTCATTAAAACCACCTTATTATCATCTTCATCCATGGAATCTAAATCTGTAGATAAAGAAGTTTTTTCTAAAAACTCCATTAAAAGACCCGTCTCACTGTCAGCCTCAAATTCCTTTGCTACAGATAATAATTCTCGTAAGTTCTCTATTCTAGTTTGTGCTTCTATAGTATCTTCATTTTCAAGTTCTGCTATATATCCTGACTCTTCTAACACTATTTGTATTAATTCACTAGCCTTTATTTCATCCTTTAATTCTCTACATTTATTTACCACATCAGTAAATTGTCTAAATCCTGCCATTACCCTTTTAGAGAATCCCTTTAGCATATCTTCATCTAATAGTACACTGTAAACACTTTCACCTGTTTCATTTGCCATTTCAACTAATCTTTCAACAGTTCTATTTCCAATACCACGCTTAGGTACATTTATTACTCTTTTTAAGGATATATCGTCTACAGGATTTTGAATAAGCCTTAAATATGCCACAATATCCTTAACTTCTTTTCTGTCGTAGAACTTAAGTCCTCCATAAATTCTATAGGGAACATGTCCCCTCATAAGCATATCTTCTATGGCACGGGATTGGGCATTAGTTCTATATAATATGGCACATTCCTTATAATTTCTGCCATCAGTTTTAACCATATCCATTATATTTTTCACTATAAATCGAGCCTCATCCTTTTCATCCATGGCCCTATAGTACTTTATCTTTTCACCATTTCCCTTATTAGCAAAAAGTGACTTACTCTTTCTATTCATATTGTTTTTAATAACACTGTTAGCCGCATCTAGTATGGTTTTTGTAGATCTATAGTTTTGTTCTAATTTTATAGTAACTGAACTTGCAAAATCCTCTTCAAAGCTAAGTATATTCCTAATATCAGCCCCACGCCAACCATAAATTGACTGATCAATATCCCCAACTACACATAGGTTTTGATGACCTTCTGATAACATGGATACTAGTTTGTATTGGGCTAAACTTGTATCCTGATACTCATCCACCATTATATATTTAAACTTGTCTTGATACAGACATAAGATATCTTCATTTTCCTCAAATAGCTCTATAGTCTTAAATATTAAATCATCAAAATCTAGGGCATTGTTTCCCCTAAGCTTTCTTTGATAAAGGGCATATATATTTCCTATGGTCTCCATTTGGAAATCCCCTTCATATTCCTTCTTGAATCTATTAGGGGTAAATAATTTATCCTTAGCAGAACTTATCCTACTTTGGACCATTGCCAGTGGATATAATTTATCATTTATATTAAGTTGTTTATAACATTCCTTTAAAAGGGTCTTTTGATCACTAGCATCATATATTACAAAGTTTTTATCGTATCCTATTTTAGCTATTTCTCTTCTTAATATTCTCACGCAAGCAGAGTGGAATGTAGTAACCCATAAATTCATAGGCTTCTCTATTAGCGCCTCTACCCTTTCTACCATTTCCTTTGCTGCCTTATTTGTAAATGTTATAGCTAATATATTTCCAGGGTGTACACCCTTTTCTTCTACTAAGTATGCAATTCTATGAGTTAAAACTCTAGTTTTACCAGAACCAGCTCCAGCCAATATAAGTAGCGGTCCTTCCGTATGCAATACAGCCCTCTTTTGGGCCTCATTCATCATCGATAAATCCATGAAGTTTCTCCTTTCCTTTTACCATCTATACATATGTTATATTATTTTAACCATTTATACAAATGTTTGTTCGCTTTTCAAAAAGTTTTTTAGAAATAAAAATACCACTAGTTGTTTGTAAAAACTAATGGTATTTATCTATGTGCCTCAATTTTTTATTATATCATATTAACTTTATATTATGTACATTTTCTACCTTTACAAGTATTGGTTTCTCCATTAAAAATTTTATAATAGAAAGTAATAGTATTTTTCAACATTCTAAAATACTAATTTGTATATAAGCTTTTTATGTAATCAAAAGAGATAGGTTTATACTTATGAAGTTCCACACTTGCGTTATAATAACCCTCACCTTCCATTTTATTACCATGTATATGACCATGAATATTAACATAGGGCATATGAGAGTTAATATACATGGGTTCATGGGATAATAAATAAAAATTATCTAATATGACACCACCATCAATCACATCATTAAACCCCACATTATGCCACCATTCATTACCATATTGTCTATCATGATTCCCTTTAATGAGTACTTTATACCCATTTAATTTCCCCACAATCTTTTTAATTTGCCTCTTATTTCCCCATGCAAAATCTCCTAAATGATAAATAGTATCTTTATTTGATATGGTCTTATTCCAATTTTTAATCATTGTTTTATTCATTGCTTTCACATCTGCAAAGGGTCTATTTTCATAATCAATTACCTTAGCATGATTAAAATGTGTATCACCAATTATGTATATCAACTAATCACCTCTGTCATAAAAAATACGCTTACTTCCTCCTAACTACACTCAATTATAGTTTCTTCCCTATTTTCATTAAATATTCTTTTCCTTTATCCTTTACACTAAATCCTTCGCTCTAATCTCTTAACTATAATAATATTTCTAAGTTATTATAATTATATATCGATTTATTGGTAATTTTTATAATAACTTACATTATAAGTTCTTTTTTCATAATTGTTCGTAAAGTCCCATATTCTTCTTCGTGTGAAATATAGTAAAAAATTATTACTAAAACTATTGACTATAAAAATAGGCTCTGTTATCATAGTAACTAACTTAATACGAACAAATACTCATATAATCTCGGTAATATGGACCGAAAGTTTCTACCGGGCAACCGTAAATTGTCTGCCTATGGGTGAAGTCTAATATAGTTCGTGCTTTTTGCTCTACTATATTATATTGGCATTATTTTTTATAATGTCATCCTGTTTGGGACGAAAACCCGGACGGGAGGGTTTCACTTATTTATATGAAACCTTCCCGTTCGGGTTTTTTAATTTTTTACTTTATTCTCAGGGGTCACTTAATAATTTTGAAATAATAGTTTTTACTTTTGCCAAGTTTGCCTATATTTTGGGCCCCTAATTACTTTTTTTAAGGAGGAATAGAAAATGAATCAAAACAATAAAAGTGTTTATGACTTAGATGGAATCCCACCACTTTCTAGTGCAAGTTTACTTGGACTTCAGCATATCCTTGCCATGTTTGCTGGGAATGTGGCTCCTTTAATAATAGTTGCTAACGCAATGGGGTTACCAATGGAACAAAAGACTTTTTTAATTCAATGTGCAATGTTCATGGCCGGAGTAGCTACTTTAATACAAACCTATCCCATTGGACCAATTGGAGCAAGACTTCCAATAGTAATGGGAACAAGTTTTGGCTTCCTCCCAGCAGCCATTAGTATTTCTGCTAAGTATGGTTTAGCTGGAGTATTAGGTGCTTCTTTTGTAGGTGGATTCTTTGAAATGATTATAGGTGCTTTTTTAAAACCACTTAGAAAATATTTCCCACCGGTAGTTACAGGTACTGTCGTATTATCAATTGGATTATCCTTACTTCCTGTAGGAGTTAAATACTTTGCTGGCGGAGTTGGTGCTAAAGATTTTGGATCACCTTCAAACCTATTACTTGGAAGTATTGTTTTAATCACAATATTATTCTTTAAGCAATTTACCCGTGGAATCACTAGTATGTCTTCCATTTTAATAGGTTTAATAGTTGGATATATTGTGGCTATTCCAATGGGAAAAATAGATTTTTCCCCTGTGGTTAATGCAAAGTTAATATCATTCCCTACTCCACTTAAGTATGGTATGACTTTCCATTTAGATGCCATATTAGCAATGCTTTTAATGTATGTACTTACTGCTGTAGAAACAGTTGGTGACATCTCTGGTATTACAATAGGTGGTGCCAATCGTGAAGCTACAGATAAGGAATTATCTGGTGGAGTTATGGCAGATGGTTTTGGAAGTGCCATCGCAGCATTATTTAATGTACTTCCTAATACTTCTTTCAGTCAAAATGTTGGAATAGTAGCTTTAACAGGAATTATGAATAGATTTACAGTAGCAGTTGGAGCCATGTTTTTAATAGTAGCAGGCTTATTCCCTAAGGTTGGAGCATTAGTTGCTCTAATGCCACAAAGTGTATTAGGTGGAGCTTCTATCGTAATGTTCTCCATGATTGCCATTAGTGGTATTAACTTAATTACTAAAGAACCTCTTCAAGGAAGAAATAGTATTATAGTTGCCGTTGCCATAGGACTTGGTTTTGGTCTTGGTTCTGTTCCAGAGGCAATAGCCCACTTTCCAGAGTCAGTAAAAATGATCTTTGGCGGTTCTGGAATGGTTGTAACTGGTACTATAGCCCTTGTATTAAATATCATCTTACCAGAAGACAGTGAAGAAGAATTAGTTCAACCTAAGGTAAAATTAGCAGCAAAGGCTCAATAGTTTCTTTCTTATAAATATACTTTTTTCATATAGAATTAAGTGCTAAAGGTTTAGAGTTAAGAGTTTAGGGATTAATAGTTAATGCCCTTAACCCTTAACCCTAAACCTATTTGATTATAGATAAAAAGGAGGTTTTAAATTGATTACTATAAAAGATTATGCTATCCCTACTAATTTAGAGGAAGCCTATGAAACTCTACAAAATAGAAGAAATAATGTAATTCTAGGAGGTTGTTCCTTTTTAAGAATGGGCTCTAAGAACATTAATACAGCCATAGATTTATCTAAACTAAATTTAGATTTTATAAGCGAAACTGATAATACTGTAGAAATAGGTGCCATGGCTACCTTTCGTAGTTTAGAAACTAGCCCTATTTTGCAAAATAACTTTAATGGTATCTTAAGCAAATGTGTAAAAGATATTGTAGGTATACAATTTAGAAATAATGTAACTTTAGGTGCAACTGTCTATTCAAAATATGGATTCTCAGATTTAATAACTGCCCTTTTATGTTTAGATGTTAAAGTCTGTTTACACAAGGGAGGCATCATACCTTTAGATACTTTCCTGGAAAATAAATACGAGAAGGATATTTTAACTAAAATAATAATTTCAAAGGATTCTAGTAAATGCTACTTTGCATCCATGAGAAATTCCCATAGTGATTATGCCATATTAAATGTGGCCCTATCCAATAGAGATGGACAATGGAAGATATCTGTAGGTGCAAGACCTATGAAAGCTCAAATAGCTAATAATGCTTCCTCATATTTATCTGAAAATGAACTCAATGATTATACCATAGAGTATGCATGCGAATTATCCTCCCAAGAATTAGTTTTTGGAAGTAATTTAAGGGCTAGTAAAAAATTTAGACAAGAAATCTGCAAAGTCCTAATTAATAGAGGAATTAGGGAGGTTATGACATGGAAATAAAAGTAACCATAAATAATGAAGATAAAATCTTAAATATAGAATACGATGAGTTTTTATCAGAAGTTTTAAGAAAATATGGATATCTAAGTGTTAAAAAGGGATGTGACACAGGTTCATGTGGTCTATGTACCATATGGATAGATGCAAAACCCATCTTATCCTGCTCTACCCTTGCCATCAAGGCCAATGGCAAAAACATTACTACCATTGAAGGAGTTCAGAAAGAAGCTACAGAATTTGCAGAGTTTCTTGTAAATGAAGGTGCAGAACAATGTGGTTTTTGTAGTCCCGGATTTATAATGACCGTTTTAGCCATGAAAAGGGAGCTTAAAAATCCTACTAAGGATGATATAATTCACTATTTAACAGGAAATTTATGTCGTTGCACAGGGTATGTGGGCCAGTTAAGAGCCATACTGAAGTATATGGAGGTGGTATAAATGGATTTTGTAAGTAAATCAGTAAAAAAAATAGATGGAATGGATATAGCCACAGGGAAGCCCTTGTATACAGATGATTTATGCCATAATCCTCTAGTAATAAAAATATTAAGAAGTCCCCATGCCTTTGGAAAAATAATTAATATAGATACAAAAAAGGCAAAGACTTTGCCTGGAGTAGAATGTATCTTTACCCATGAAGATGTTCCTAAAGAAAGATTTACTTTAGCTGGACAATCTTATCCAGAGCCATCTCCCTATGATCGATTAATATTAGATGAATATGTTAGGTATGTAGGTGATGAAGTTGCCATAGTAGCTGCTGTAGATGAAAAAACAGCCCTACGCGCCATGAAGTTAATAAAAGTAGATTATGAAGTATTTGAACCAGTTATTGATTTTGAAGAAGCTCATACTCATGGTTCTACAATCCATCCAGAAGATGATTTAAAAGTGAATTTTCCCATAGGTACAGATACGGATAACAACATTGCTGCATCCTATGAAGTATATACGGGAAATGTGGAAGAAGAATTAGAGAAAAGTGAAGTTATTATAGAAAAGTCCTATTATACTCAAGCTCAAGCCCACGGCATGATGGAGACCTATAGAGCTTACTCTTATATGGATCATAATAATAGACTTACCATAGTAAGCTCCACCCAAATTCCATTTCACGTAAGAAGAATTGTGGCTAAGGCTTTACAAATTCCTCAAAGTAAAATACGTGTTATAAAACCTCGAATAGGTGGAGGCTTTGGTGGGAAACAAACAGCATCTGTAGAAATTTTTCCTGCACTAGTTACTTTAAAGACTGGAAAAGCTGCCAAAATAGTTTATGACAGAAAAGAAACCTTTAGTTGTTCTACAGCTCGTCACCCTATGAAGATGACTGTAAAAATAGGAGCCGATACGGATGGTACTATTAATGTAATAGACATAAAGGCCTTGTCTGATACGGGAGCATATGGTGAGCATGCTTGGACCGTATTTAGTGTGGCAGGTAATAAGGTCCTCCCCCTATACAACAAGGCTAAAGCCTTAAGATACGGTGGAAATGTATTATATACAAATAAAATGCCATCAGGAGCATTAAGAGGTTATGGAGTTACTCAAGGTATATTCTCCCTAGAATCTGCCATAAACGAGTTAGCCTCTCAATTAAATATGGACCCTACTATCCTTAGGGAAAAAAATCTCATACGAGAAGGAGATTCGCACCCTCTATTATGTGGTTCTACAGATAATAACCCTGTCACTTTAACTAGCTGTACTCTACATGAATGTATTAGACGAGGTAAAGAATTAATCAAATGGGATGAAAAATACCCTGCTCAAGTAATTAGTGATTCTAAAGTTAGAGGAGTAGGTATGGCAATTACCATGCAAGGATCTGGTATAGCTAATATTGATACGGCATCTGCCCTTATTAAATTAAATGACAATGGTTTTTACACCCTTTTGTTGGGATCTACAGATATGGGTACTGGTTGTGATACTATCCTTTGTCAAATGGCAGCAGAAGTTTTAAGTACAGACATGGATAAAATAATTGTTCATTCTGCCGATACGGATATATCACCTTATGATACGGGTTCTTATGCTTCTAGTACTACCTATGTTACAGGTAATGCAGTTATAAAGGCTGCCACAGACTTAAAGGAACAAATACTAAAGGTGGGAGCAGAATATTTATATGAATCTGTAGAAAATGTATCCTTTGACGGAATTTATGTAAAAACTAATTCAGGCAAAGAAATATCTTTAGATGAAATAAGCCAAAATCTAGCGTTAGGACCACAGGGTGAAACTTTAATGGGAAAGGGCACCTTTGGCGGGGACACAAGCCCTCCTCCTTTTATAGCAGGTTTTTGTGAAGTTGAAGTTGATAAGGAAACGGGAAAAATAGATTTAATAGATTATGTGGCCGTAGTAGATTGTGGTACTGTAATAAATCCAAACCTCGCTCGCATTCAGGTAGAAGGCGGAATAGTACAAGGTATTGGTATGGCCATGTATGAAAATGTAGCCCATGCCAAGAATGGACAAATGATTACAAACACTTTCATGCAATATAAAATCCCATGTCGAAAGGATATAGGGAACATTACAGTTGATTTTCAGAGCAGTTATGAACCTACAGGGCCCTTTGGTGCTAAGTCCATAGGTGAAGTAGTAATAAATACTCCTCCACCAGCCATAGCCCATGCCGTATATAACGCAGTAGGTGTTAATGTCAGAAGTTTACCTATTACACCAGAGAAAGTATTAATGGGAATATTAGAGAATAAATAACTAATTGGAGGACTAGATATGGAAAGTTTAAAGAATAAAATAAGAAAAGAAGGAAAAGTATTATCTGAAACCGTATTGAAGGTAGATTGTTTTTTAAATCATCAAATAGATTCTAAATTCATGTTAGATATGGGAAAAGAGTTTGCCCGTCTATATAAAGATAAAGAAATAACTAAAATAGTGACCATAGAAACTTCTGGTATAGCCCCTGCTGTAGCTGCTGGTATATACTTAGATGTTCCCGTAGTCTTTGCTAAAAAAAGTACTTCTTCCACTTTAAATAATGACACTTATTCTAGGGAGGTTAAATCCTTTACTAAAAATAAAGTATATAATATATTAATTGCTAAAGAATTTTTAAATCCTAATGATAAAGTATTAGTTATAGATGATTTCTTAGCCTATGGAAACGCCCTAGTTGGCCTTAATGAGATTATAGAGGAGAGTGGAGCTACTGTAGTAGGTGCTGGAATAGTTATTGAAAAGGGATTCCAACCTGGAGGAAAGGAATTAAGGCAATCAGGCCTTAGGGTAGAATCATTGGCTATTATTGAAAGTATGAATGAAAATGGTATAATATTTGGATAAAAATGTATACCATATTTATTTTTTAAAAATTTTTCCATTTTATATAAGAGCTAATATATAATACTATGAGTTTCCTATTAATGAGTTTTTTAACATGGATATATAATAAAAAAAAGATGCATTATAAATATATCCTTTAAAATTAGGAGGCTTTTTATGAGAATTAGAGAAGGTTTAATTCCAACACTTCTAGGTACTGCTGTAACTGCAACAGGTGCAGCTTTAGCCATGAATTCAAAAAAGAAAGATGATAAGGTAGGTTGGGGTCTTATGGGATTAGGAATAGCCCATATAGCTCTAGGTGCTATCGATTTAGTAGAACACAAATAATTTTTTAGTGCATGGCAACATGCACTATTTTTTTACGCTATAGGAAATTATAAATTTTGAAAACTGTGAATAAGTAAAAAAATAAGGGGTTGTAGGGGAAAATTCCCCTGCCTCTTTGAAGGAGGGTGCTCAGCAACTTCAGTTGCGTCGAAGGGAACCATAGGGTTCCATAGCGAAGTGTACGAAGTATGCCTTTTTTATCTTTTTTGCCTTGCTTTTTTGTAAATTTATGGTATTATAGTTTAAAAATTCAGTTTATTACAAAAGTTGTTTTAAGGGGATGTTGAAAATGAGTATTGAAAGTGTACGCCATTTTTTTGAAGAGAGAAACTTAAATTATCCAATCTATGAATTGGAAGAAAGTACTGCCACAGTAGAATTAGCAGCAAATGCCCATGGAGTAGAACCTGCTAGAATTGCTAAGACCCTAGCTTGCCATACTAAAGAGGATAAGATTATATTAGTAATGTGTGGGGACGATAAGTTAGATAATAAAAAGTTTAAAAATATATTTAAATGCAAATGTAAATTTTTGAATTTTGATGAAGTACTAGAGTTTACTGGACATGCCGTAGGAGGAGTTTGTCCCTTTGGTTTAAAAACTCCTATGAAGATTTACTTAGATGAAAGGATTAAGGAGTTTGACTACGTCCTACCTGCCGCTGGCTCTTCTAATTCAGCTGTAAGAATTACACCCGAACAATTAGAAAGTATTACTAATGCCACATGGGTAGATGTGAGAAAATAAAAAAGTCAATTTTAAAATTGACTTTTTTTATTTACCCTAAATTTCTTGCAAAGTGACATGCCACATAATGGCCTGGTTCTATCTCATTGAGGCCTGGTGTTTGTGATTTGCATATGTCTTTACAATGTCTACAGCGTCCACTAAACCTACATCCCTCTGGTGGATTTACAGGACTTGGTACATCTCCCTCTAATATGATTCTTTCCCTTTTCATATCTACCTTTGGAATAGGAATGGCAGACAATAAAGCTTGAGTATAAGGATGAAGTGGGTCTTTAAATATGGTTTTATAATCAGTAAGTTCTACTATTTTACCTAGATACATTACGGCTATCCTATCACTTACATGCTTTACTACACTTAGATTGTGAGCTATAAACAAATAGGTTAATCCTAATTCCTTTTGAAGGTTATGCATTAGATTTAATATTTGAGCTTGAATACATACATCCAGGGCAGATACGGGCTCATCTTGTACTATAAACTCAGGATTTAAAGCCAATGCCCTAGCTATACCAACCCTTTGTCTACGGCCTCCATCTAACTCATGGGGGTATGCATTTATAAGTCTAGAGGATAAGCCTACTATATCCATAAGTTCTTCAATCCTATTACTCAGCTGAATCTTATTTTTATAGGCCTTATTAACATAAAGAGGTTCTGAAATAAGTTCTGATACACTAAGTCTTGGATTTAAACAAGAATAGGGATCTTGAAAAACTATTTGAGCATTTTTTCTAAATTCTTTCATCTTTCCCTTATTAAAATCAAGTACATTTTTCCCCTTATATATTACCTCTCCACTAGTAGCCTCAAGTAATCTTATTATCAATCTTCCTGTAGTAGATTTACCACATCCAGATTCACCTACAAGGCCTAATGTTTCTCCTTTGTTTATAAAGAAATTCACATCATCCACTGCATGTAGTAATCCTTTTTTAGTCTTAAAATATTTTTTTAGGCCCTTTACTTCTATAAGTTTTTCTCCTACTTGTACCATATTATCACCTACTCTTTTCCTTCAAATAAAAAACATGCCGCAAAATGCCCATTACTTATCTCCCTCATTTTAGGCTTTTCACAACTACATATATCCATAGCCTTTTCACATCGAGGGTGAAATGCACATCCCCTTGGTAAATTAGTAGGGTCTGGCAACACTCCACTTATAACATGTAATTCCTCTTGTTCTGCATCCAAATCGGGGATGGAGTTAAAAAGGCCTAGTGTATAAGGGTGAAGTGGATTTTCATATAGATTTTTCACATTTGTATACTCTACTACACGACCTGCATACATGATAGCCACTTGATCACAAATCTCAGCTACTACTCCTAAGTCGTGGGTAATTAAAATCATAGAGGTTTTATATTCTTCTTTTAATTCTTTCATAAGTTCTAAAACTTGAGCCTGAATAGTAACATCTAAGGCCGTTGTAGGCTCATCTGCTATTATTAATGATGGATTACAAGCAAGGGCTATGGCTATTACTACCCTTTGTTTCATTCCACCACTAAATTGATGGGGATAATCATGGGCTCGTTCTTTTCTTATTCCCACTTTTTCAAGCATTTCCTCTGCACTCTTAAATGCTTCCTTCCTGTTTACATTTTTATGTAGTTCAATCATCTCTGCAATTTGGTCGCCTACAGTCATAACTGGATTTAAGGATGTCATAGGATCTTGAAATATCATGGCAATTTGTTCACCCCTAATATTTCTCATTTCGTCTTGAGATTTTTCTAACAGGTTTTCGTTTTGAAAGAAAATTTCCCCCTCTACAATTTCCCCAGGAGGATTTGGTACCAATCTCATTATTCCTAGAGCTGTAGTAGTTTTACCAGCACCAGTCTCCCCTACAAATCCTAAATTTTGTCCCTTTCCTAGATGTAGATTTAATCCCTCAACAGCATGGACAATACCTTCATCAGTTTTATATTGTATAGATAAATCTCTTATATCTAATAATTTTTCGCCACTCATATAATTGTCCTCCCTTACGTTAATTTCTAAGCTTAGGATCCAATGCATCCCTTAGACCATCTCCTAAAAAGTTAAGGGCTAATATGGTAATCATAATAGCTAAACCTGGAAATAAAGTCATATAAGCATAATCTCTAATATAGAGACGTCCACCAGATAACATGGCCCCCCATTCCGGAGTAGGTGGTTGAATTCCTAAGCCTATAAAACTAAGGCCTGCTGCTGTTAATATGGCAAAAGCCACACCTAAAGTGGCCTGTACTATTATAGGAGCTAAACAATTTGGCAATATATGTTTCATTATTATTCTAAAATCACTAGAACCAACAGATTTAGCCGCTTCTATATATTCCATTTCCCTAATAGTTAAAACGGATGCCCTAACTAATCTAGCATATCCTGGTATGGATGATATACCTACTGCTATCATTAAGTTTCTAAGTCCTGGACCTAGAGATGCTGCTATGGATATGGCAAGTAATATGGATGGAATGGATAAAAGCACGTCCATAGATCTCATAATCACATTATCAATTCTTCCTCCATAATAGCCTGATATGGCTCCAAGTAACCCACCTATTATAAGGGAAATGCTAACGGCTAAAAATCCTACACTTAAAGATATTCTTGAACCCCAAATCATTCTACTAAATATATCCCTGCCGAACTCATCTGTTCCAAATAAGTGTTCCTTTGATGGACTTTGAAAAGCATTTTCTAAATCCTGAGCATCATATTCATAGGGAGATATGATTGGAGCACAAAGTGCAGATAAGACTAATATTACTATCATTCCTAGACCAATCATGGCAAGTTTACTTCTTCTTAACCTTTTTAATGCTTCCATAGAATTACTTTTCTTCTTTTTAGGTTTATTAAGTTTTATATCTATAGCCACTTTATACTCCTCCCTTAATGATATTGTGCCTTTATCCTAGGATCCACATATGCGTACAGTAAATCAACCATTAAATTTACAAAACTAAAGGCAACGGCAATATACAATACGCCTGCTTGAACTATAGGATAATCTCTCATTTTTATGGACTCTACCATGAGTCTTCCTACTCCAGGTATGGAAAATATTACTTCTGTTAAAACAGCTCCTCCAAGTAAATATCCAAACTGAACTCCAGCTACTGTTATTACTGGAATAAGAGCATTTCTTAGGGCATGCCTCATTATTACCTTACGTTCCCTTTGACCTTTAGCCCTAACAGTTCTTATGAAATCTTGCCTTATAACTTCAAGCATACTAGAACGAGTCATACGAGTAATAATGGCCACAGATTGAGCACCTAATACTACAGATGGTAATATCATATGTTTCACACTGTAAAAACCCGAAGAAGGTAGTAATCCGAGCTTAACAGAAAATAAGAGTATCATGAGTATACCTAGCCAAAATACGGGCATGGATATGCCTATCATTGCAAATATTAGTACAATCGAATCAAAGGTTGAATATTGTTTTACGGCAGATATAATGCCAAAGGGAATACCCAATATGACGGCAATTACCATGGATAAAGCAGATAATTTTAAAGTGGTAGGAAATACATTCATTATTTCTTGTGATACAGGTCTTTTAGTTATATATGACCGACCCAAATCCTGTTCAAATACACCCTTGTACACATATCTTCCAAACTGAACAAAGAAAGGGTCATTAAGTCCCATCTCTTCTCGTAGTTTATCTACCGCTTCTTGGGGTGCTTGTTCTCCTAGAGCCATCCTTGCTGGATCTCCTGGAGTTATATGAAGCATGGTAAACACCACAAAGGTTACACCAATAAGTACTGGTAATAATAATGCAATTCTTCTTAGTATGTATTTATGCATAATATACCTCCTTATAAAGGCTATAAGAGATAAGAACACTAAAGTGTCCTTATCTCCTTTCCTTTATTCTTCAATATAAGCATTATATAGGATATGATATCCCATAGGACTAGGCTTAAATCCTTTAATATTCTTTCTTGTTCCAACAACTTCTTCTCCATTTTGTAAGAATACCCACGGAGCCTTTTCTACTATTTTTTCTTGAATTGTATAATAAAGTTCCTGTCTTTCTGCAGAATCTTCTAAGATTCTTCCATCTTCTAACATCTTATCAATTTCTTCATCTCCAAAGTATGAGAAGTTATTACTACCCTTCATTGAAGAGTGGAATAATGGATAAAGTCCCATATCTGGGTCTGGAGCTGACATGGTCCATCCAACTATGTATAAGCTTTGTCTAGAATTCTTAAGACCTTCTAGATAAGCACTCCACTCAAGAACTTGTATCTTTAAATCTATACCGATTTCTTTTAATTGACTTTGCATAATAGTAGCCATGTCAATTCTTTCTTTTCTATCATTTGTCCAAACTTCTGTAGAGAATCCCTCTGGATATCCAGCTTCCTCTAATAACTTCTTAGCTTCTTCAATATTCCTCTCTGGTATATGTAAATCTTTATTAAAATACTTAGCTCCAGGTCCTATAGGTCCCATGGCAGGTTTTCCTACTCCCCTAAATACAGATTCAACCATAGGCTTAGTACTTAAAGCTAATCCTATAGCCTTACGAACTTTAACATCATTAAATGGTTCCTTTTCACAGTTAAATCCTAAGTATTGAGTAGATAGATTTACTTTTCTAAGTAATTCTAAGTCAGGATTTTCGTCCACTCTAGGAACATCCGTAGGAACTATATTATAAGCTATGTCTACTCCACCACTTTCAAGTTCTATAGTTCTACTTGTAGCCTCTGGAATAGCCCTTAGTACAATTTCTTTAAACTTAGGCTTTATATTTCTGTGCTCATCGAATCTTTCTAAGACAATATTGTCCCCTTTAACCCAGCTTTTAAACTTGTATGGACCAGTTCCAACTGGGTTCATTCCATAATCATCTCCAGCTTCTGTTACAGCCTTTTCATTTAACATAACTCCTCCCCCTATATGAGTTATGTATGTTAAGAATACAGAAAAAGGTCTCTTCAGTCCCACTACAATAGTGTAGTCATCTTCAATTTTAATTTGATCTGGATCTATTTCTCCCACAACGTGCTTAACAGCACTACCTTCCTTATTAAGGGCTCTTAATAAACTAAACTTCACATCACTAGCTTTAAATTCTTCCCCATTATGGAATTTAACACCTTTTTTTAAATAAAACTTATAAGTTTTATCATCAAGCTTTTCCCACTTTTCAGCCAGTTGACCTACTAACTCATTGTTATCATCTAATGTAAGTAGATTTTCATAAATTTGAGCCATAACACTAGATGATGCAATATCATTTGTAGTATGCGGATCTAGAGTTTTGGCATCATAGGATGTTGCCACTACTAAAGTATCTTTAACTGTACCTTCATCAGTAGCTGCTTGTTCACCACTTTGGCCACAACCAGCTAAACTTCCAATTAAAAGTGCCAGTATGCACAAGATACTTAAAATTCTTCTCTTATTCACCATATCCCCTCCGTTTTATTATTCTGAAAATTGTAAATTTTCATCTTGTTACATTTCTGTATAATATATATTTTTCCTTTTTTTTTCGTATGACAAATTTTTTGAAAAAGATAAACTTATCCCACACCAATTTATAAGACTTGTCATATTATATTATTGAGAACAAAGCTAAACTTATTTAAGGGGGAAATTTTAATGGATAAACATCGTGGCCATTTAGATAGAAAAGATTGTATGAAGAGCATGGATTGTATGCACTCCATGAAGAGCATGGATTCTATGCATTCTATGAAGAGTATGGATTGTATGCACTCTATGCATTCCATGCATGCTATGCATTGTATGAACTCTATGCATTCCATGCATGCTATGCACTGTATGAATTCTATGCATTCCATGCACTCTATGCATGCAATGAAGCCTATGCATTCTATGCATGCCATGAAACCTATGGATTCTATGCACTGTATGAACTCTATGCATTCTATGCACGCTATGAATTGTATGCATTCCATGCAGCCTATGCACTCTATGCATTCCATGCAGGCTATGTGTTGTATGACTCCTATGAAAAAATAATTAGGTCACATTTAAATGAAAAAGCTCCTAGTGGCCTTAAGGCAACTATGAGCTTTTTCTATATTAAGCCATATTCAACGTTTCTTTTAACTTGTTTTGATTTATGGGGTTTTCCACATACTTATCTTTTAATCTCTTATATACCTTTTCCATTTCCTCATACAAGCAATGTTCTCTTAGGTCACATTCTTTACAATTCCAACATTCCATCTGCCCATAGCGGCTAAGAATTTTCTCTGGATTTCCAAAATCACCTATTACTCCATAAATAATAGATACTGGATAAAAGGTACTTAAACGCTTTATGGTATCTTCTTCATCTAAACCATCTATCTTTGTTCCAACATAATCTCTAGCGCATTTATAATAGGTCTTTTCCATTTTGTTATATAGATTTTGTTCCATATTATTAATATATTTACTCATGGCTTCATGCGCTTTTACATAATCACCATCCTTATAATATAGGGCAGCAATAAATAAATCAATTTTCACATAATACCAAGGAAATATGTTTTTCACAGGAAGATTTAATAATTGAGTAATAGACGCTTCACTATTATAATTTGAATTATGGAAAAAATCCATCATTTCTTTCATTTCTTCCTTGGATATATTTTCTAAATTTCTTATATATCTTTTGATTTTATTATAATTACCATAGTCATCTATTGCCTTAATGTTATCCAACTCATAAATTTCACTGAATCTTGGCACAATAATGTGGAAACTTGGAAAACCTAAAAAGGATACATCTCTTATAAATACATTATATCCTTTCTTTTTTAGTAAATTCACTAAATATCTTAACATTTCCTTATTGCTTGATGGCCTATGGTCTTCAAATTCCTTAAAATCATAACTAAAGTTTGGATTAAATATTTCAGCAGGATAGAAACCGGACCCATCTACAAATATACCTATAATATTGTCTTCTTCATCTTCAATTTCTGTCTTATATGTGTACTCTGTTACCCCTCTCATACTTCTAATATCTTGCCCTTGTAAAAGTTCAGTTAAGGTTCGCTCTAAGGCTATTTCAAAGATTGGATGGGCACCAAATTTAATAAAATAGGTTTGATCATCCTTATTAATATAAATTACTCCTACTACTGGATATCCTTCCCCTAATGAGCAATCTTTTACGATTACTTCATAATTTCCACTAGATTCTATTTGAGATATCATATTCTTTATTTTAGGAAACTTTTCTAAATAACTTACTGGAATGGTTGGAGGTGTTATTCTATTTTTTATGATTTCCTTATTCACATATCTTTCAAATACTTCAGATAACCCCTGTACCAAAGCTTCTTCCACTGTATTTCCTCCACACATACCATTAGACATATACATCTTTGAGATCATTTTAATTGGAATATGTGATATCTTATTATTGATTATATTTAAGTAGGGTAAACCTATAAAATCAGAAGGTGTATCCTCATATGAAATGAGTTTCCACTTTTCTAATAGTTCCTTTTTGTCTATTGTTCCATTTATTTTAGCCATTTGCTCCTTTATCCAATCTTCCTTACTGTTCATAAACGCATCTAGACTTAAGTTCTTTTCATCTGGAGCATAGTAAAAACCTTTGTATTCTAATGATTTTTTACTAAGGTCTTTGTTGAGTCTAAAAAAAGACTGATTTTGTAATCTTTCCATAAGTTCTCCATAGGCACTTGCTAATGCATAGTGTTGTGTAGTTCCTTTTCCATTTGTACGCAAATCTGTATTTGCAATATTTAGATTTATAGAATAAAAACCATCAGCAGAATTTTGCCATCCTGTTTCCACTGTTAAGAGTCCTAATTCCGTAAGGATATTCCTAATTCTGTTAATAGTATCTATAGGTAACTCATCCTTATATTTTCTCGTACTAAATAAATCCATTGGAGATCCTCCCATATGAAATATTATCTCATCCCTTATAAACTACTAAAATAATAGAATTTTTACTATTTTAGTTCAGAATCTAATTGATTATTTATTTCCTTATATAATTTAGACATCATATTATTAAAATTTTTTCCTGCCCTTATGAATCTGTTTACCTGAGGATTTCTAGAAAAACTTTTGAACTCTTGGTCTAACTGTGCCGCAAGACGTTCCGATTCCCTTTTAGATCTATTTCCAGAAAATATCTCCATTTGCTTCCTTTGAAATCTTTCTATTTCTTCCTTTAAATCCTTATATTTTTCTATATCAGCTTTGGCTCTTTTCAATTCAGCAAATTCTTTAGTACTTTTAATGTCACGCACTAAGGCTCTAGCTGTTTGTTGTACACTCATTCCTTTCACCTCTTTTTAAATATATTTTACATAAAAGCGTTCCTATTATTATATTCTCTCAGAATTCTATATGTTACTTTTTTAGGTATGTATGTACTACTTCTATACTCAATAAACTATAGCTACTTACAAGAGAATATGAATGAAAAATTTTTACGAGGTGGAACATCAGAACATCTCCTGTTGCAAACAATTGCGAACCTTCTATCGTTAGTATAATATTCACACTCAATATTCTGATAGTGACTTACCTTATAAACGTTTTCATTTATATGACCGAAGTAAGTTCACACATCCTTAGCTTGAATAATATGTCTATGGCTTTCTACATATAAAAAAAGATGTGAATTAATCACACCTTTAATTAATAGAAAATAGATCTCTTATTATTAGAGCTGCTGCTCCTATAATTCCTCCATTTTCCTTTAAATCAGTTTCCCCTATATATAATCTTTTACAATTTAATATACTTTTTTCCTCTACTACCCTTTTAATTTCATCATATATAAATTCCTTAGCATTAGAAACTCCACCTGCTAACAATACCTTCTCAGGATTTAGTATGTTAATTAGTATGGATATGGCTAGCCCCAGATAATAACCAGTATCTTTCATTATAGATATACATATCTCATCACCTAGGAGACCTTCTTCATATATATCTTTTGAAGTTACTTTTTCTAAATTTCCTTTAAATTTATCTCTTAGAGTAGATGTTTCTCCACCTTTTATTTTTTCTAGAAACCTATCTTTTATGGCAGAACCTGAAGCTAAAGCTTCTAGACATCCAACTCTACCACATTTACACCTTATGTTTTCTTCTGTTATATGTATATGGCCAATTTCCCCTGCTGCAAATTGTTTCCCTTCATATAGTTCTCCATTTACGTAGATTCCTGCTCCTATTCCCATGCCCACATTTAAAAGTATGAAATCTTCACATTCTGTTGCTTTCCCAAACCACTTTTCCCCTAAAGCCATAACCCTAACATCATTTTGTATCTTTATGACTTTTTCAAATTCTTTTTCAAAATAGTCTTTCACATTTATATCATAATAATTAAATGCTGGCGCATAGGATAATATACCTTCTTTAGAATTTACTACACCGTGAAGACCCATTCCAATGCCCAACACTTTTTCATATGCTATATTTTCATTATTAATTACTTTTTTTATTGCCTTCTTTATGGTATTTACCTTATCCTTAAAATCTCCATTTTTACTGAAATATAAAGTTTCTTTTACCATTAAATCTCCATCTATATTTACTATGCCTGCACTAACCTTTTCAATTCCCATATCTACTCCTATGGCATATACATTTTCCTTATTTAGTTCTAGTAAAATAGGCTTTCTTCCACCACTAGACTCTCCACTTCCTATCTCTCTAACTATGCCCTCTTCTATTAACGTCATAGTAATACTAGATATGGTGGCTGGATTTAAACTAGATTTTTTAGCTAGATGAGACCTTGATATGGGACCTTCTTGTCTCATTAAGTTTAGGACAACTAGCCTATTAATTCTCTTCATTAATTTCTTATCAGCTCTATCTATATTTCTCAACTAAAGTCCTCGCTCCCTTGATTGTCAGTTGTTTATCCTTTGTGATTTTTAGTTTTTTAATTTATAAATAAGGATTAATACTTCCCTACATTTTTGAAAATTTATACATAGTATATGCCCTATATTTATTTTCTGGAGTATAAAGGGTTGTTGGAAAATTAGGTTGGTTTATATGATCTGGATAGTCCTGTGTCTCTATACATAGGCCTAAATGTTTTCTACCTACTATTCCTTCCTTCAATGTTATGGTATCATCAATAAAATTTCCCGTATACAAAACAGCCACTGGCTGATCCGTATATACTTCTAATCTTCTACCACTTTTTTCATCTTCAAGTAGAGCTTTATAACCTTCAGCCCTATTAAATACAAAGGGATGGTCATATCCTCCACAAATTTTTAAATCCCTAATATTATCATGAATATGACTTCCCACCCTTTTACCTTCTTTGAAGTCAAAGGCTGTATTATTAACATCCATTAGCTCTCCAGTTGGAAGGATTTCTTCATTTACTCTTACATATTTATCAGCCTTTATAGTTAGCTTTTGATTTAATATATCTTCTTTTAAATTTCCAGATAAATTAAAATATGAATGATTAGTTAAATTTATAATGGTTTTTCTGTCAGTGATTGCTTCATAATTTACGTTAAGGGTATTTTCCTCATCTATGGTATATATCACCTTTACTTTTAAGTTACCTGGATATCCTTCTTCTAAATGCTTACTTTCATAATATAAAATTAAGCTTATATAATCTTTCTCTACAATTTCTTCCACTTGCCATAGGACTTTGTCAAAGGCCTTGCTACCTCCATGTAAATTGTTGCTCCCATTATTTTTTACGAGTTTATACTGTTCCTCATCTATAGTAAACTTTCCACCTGATATTCTTCCTGCCGTTCTTCCTACTATACAACCAAAGTAGGGTGATTTTTCCTCATAATCCTGTATATTATTAAAACCTAATACTACATTTTCATATTTATTATTTCTATCTGGTGCAAGAATTTCTGTGATTATTCCCCCATAATTTAAAATATTTACTTTAAATCCATTCTTATTCTCTATAATATATTCATATACGTGTTCCCCATCTTTAGTTTTTCCAAAGTAATTTTTGCCTAATTGCATATTATCCACCTCACTAATTGTTTACAAAATCTATAAACTTTAAAAAGGCACTGTTTCCTATTTCATTGTCTTTAAAGACTCCCGCATGTTCTAAGGCCATACTAAACTTCTTTCCCACTTCATCCTTTAAAATATTATCAATATTTTCTATGGTAAAGTTATTATATTTACATTTTAATTCTTCATACCACTCCCTATGTTTCTCCATATAATCAAAGTCACCTATATTCACCTTATTTAATAAAATATCCTTTAAAGTTTCTAATTCCACTTTCAATCTGGCTGGTAATACGGCAAGACCCATAACTTCTATAAGTCCTATATTTTCTTTCTTTATATGATGAACTTCATTATGGGGATGAAAAATTCCCAGTGGATATTTTTCACTGGTTCTATTGTTCCTAAGGACTAAATCAAGTTCAAATAAACCATCTCTCATTCGACCTATTGGTGTTATGGTATTATGTTCTAAATCATCTGTATGAGAATGTATTCCTACAGAGCTATCTGAATATTGCTTCCATTTATTTAAAATTTTCTCTCCTAAAGTAACTAGTCTATTTTTGTTCTTAGATCTAATTCTAACAACGGACATATACCAGCTTACAATTTCTCCACCCACATCTTCAAATCCCTTAAAGTTCACTTTGCCTTTCATGGGAGCTACTGCCATGGGAAAGTCATAACATCCCCCTTGAAAGTGGTCATGGGATAGTATGGATCCTCCTACTATGGGTAAGTCTGCATTTGAACCTACAAAATAGTGAGGAAATTTTTCTACAAAATCTAACAACCTATTAAAAGTATCTTTGCAAATTTTCATCGGTTCATGTTCACCTTTAAATATTATGCTGTGCTCATTATAATATACGTAGGGTGAATATTGTAAAAACCACTTTTCATCATTAATATGAATGGGAATTATTCTATGATTTTGCCTAGCTGGATGATTTAACCGACCCTTGTATCCTTCATTTTCCTTACATAAAAGACATTTTGGATACTTACTATTTTTCATGTTTTTAGCAGCTGCAATAGCCTTTGGGTCCTTTTCAGGCTTAGATAAATTTATTGTTATGTCTAACTTCCCATAGGGAGTTTCTGTCTTCCAAACTAAGTTCTTATTTATTCTATCCATTCTAATATAATTACAATCTTTGCTTAAACCATAAAAATAATCTGTAGCTTTCTTAGGATCCTCTTCATACAATTCATTGAACTCTTTTATTATGTCTGATGGTCTTTTTACAAATGCCCCCATTATTTTACTGTCTAATAAATCCCTATATACACTAGTATTAGATTCTAATATCTTATTATCATAGGCCCAATTCAAAATATTATCTAATATTTCATTTAAATCTTCTTTTTTTTGTATAGGTTTTTCACACTGTTTATACTCATCTAAATTTAGTATTTCTAGTATCCTATTTCTCGTATAAATTATGTCTTCTTCTTTTATTAGTTCTCTATTAATTCCATAATCTATTAGCTTATCTATTTCATAAAAAATATTAATATCCATATTAACACTCCTATTTATTAAAACCATTAGGGTTATTTTTATGCCACTTCCATGCACTCTCAATAATAGTTTCTACATTTATATACTTAGGTTTCCATCCTAATTCTTTCTTAGCTTTCTCTGCAGAAGCAATTAATTTAGCTGGATCTCCTGGCCTTCTATCACTTATTAGGGCTGGAATCTCATGATTTGTCACACGTCTTGCAGCTTCTATCATTTCTTTCACACTAAAGCCCTCTCCATTACCTAAATTATATATATTACTATCATTACCTGCTCTTAAGCTCTTTAAGGCCAATATGTGTGCCTCTGCCAAATCAGTAACATGAATATAGTCCCTTACACAAGTTCCATCCTGGGTATCATAGTCATCACCAAACATATAAATTCTATCTCTTTTTCCAAGGGGTACTTGCAAAATAAGAGGAATTAAATGAGTCTCTGGATTATGATCTTCTCCAATCTTTCCACTCTCATGGGCTCCCGCCACGTTAAAGTATCTAAGGGATATATATTTTATTCCATAAGCTGCATCAGCCCACTTAAACATTTTTTCCATGGCAAGCTTTGTCTCACCATATGGATTTGTAGGTTCTGTTTTGTCCGTTTCCACAATAGGAACCCTCTCCGGTTCTCCATAAGTTGCAGCTGTAGACGAAAATACTATTTTCTTAACACCATTATCCTTCATAACTTCTAGAAGAACTTGAGTTCCATATACATTGTTATCATAATATTTAATTGGATTAGTCATACTTTCTCCCACCAATGAATTAGCTGCAAAATGTATAACTGCCTCTATATTATTTTCTTTAAATACTCGATCTAAAAATTCCTTATCCCTAATATCTCCCTTATAAAATTTTGCCCTTTCATGTATGGCATCTTCATGACCTGTTTGAAGATTATCTACTATTATAACCTCTTCATTTTGATCTATTAATTCATAAACCATATGACTACCTATATACCCTGCTCCCCCACATACTAATATCATCTTTATTCCTCCTTGTTTATTCTTCTAAATCTCTCTAGCTCCATGACCTATTGTAGCCACATAAAAGTCTGCCTCATATCCTATCTCTTTCATGTATGCATTTGCCACATTAGTAATAAATTCATTTACCCTATTTTTTTCCACTATAGACACAGTACAACCACCAAAACCGGCACCAGTCATTCTAGATCCAATTACTCCCTCTTCTCTCCAAGCTAGTTCCACTAAAGTGTCCAATTCACATCCTGTAACCTCATAGTCATCCCTTAAAGATGTATGTGATTCATTCATAAGCTTTCCAAATTCATGTACATTATTATTGTTTAAAGCTTTCACAGCTTTTTTAGTTCTTTCATTTTCATACACGGCATGCTTAGCCCTTTTTCTATTCACTTCATTAACTATTAATAATTTATTTTCTTCAAATTGTTCCACATTCAAATCGCATAGATTATCTATACTTAATTTTTCTTTTAATTGGAATAATCCCTTTTCACATTCCATTCTTCTCTCATTATATTTAGAGTCTGCAAGGCCCCGCTTCTTATTTGTATTGGCAATAACAATAACATGGTCTTTTAAGGAAACAGGGGCATATTCGTAATCTAATGTATTACAATCTAATAGTATGGCATTATCCTCTTTCCCCATACCTATGGCAAACTGGTCCATTATTCCACAGTTTACTCCTATAAACTCATTTTCTGCCCTCTGAGCCATTTTTACCATGTCTACCATATCTACCTCTAAATTAAACACTTCCTTTAATATGACTGCCGTAACCATCTCTATAGATGCAGATGATGATAAACCTGCTCCATTAGGTATATTTCCATAAAAAAATATATCTAGACCTTTATCCACATTAAACCCATTATCTTTAAATATTTTTATAACACCCTTTGGATAATTAGCCCAATTATGATCCTTTTTATAAATTAATTCTTCTAAATGAAACTCTATTATTCCTAATTCTTTAAAGTTCTTAGAATACATTCTTATCTTATTATCATCTCTTTTTCTAACTAAACCATAAGTTCCAAAGTTAAGAGCACATGGAAACACATATCCACCATTATAATCTATATGTTCTCCTATTAAATTTACTCTTCCAGGTGCTAAAAAGTATCTAATAGAATCCCTGCTATCAAATACAATCTCAAATTCTTTTTTCAAATCCGTCTTTAAGTCCATTATTAGTCCCCTCTCAGCCCAAACTCACTTTTTTTATTGAGTAAATAAAGTTATTAATACAAATTATTCAATATTCATAATAAAGATACCTTCTTTTTTAGTAAAATTTATTTGTTTTTTTACTAAATCACATTGATATTTTTTTCATTTTTAACTTAAGCAAACTTTTTATTTACACACACCCTTCAAAATATGAAATCTTCTGAATTATCTAGTTGTAATTACACCTGTATTGTTATACAATTACACTATATACATATAATAAAGGGAGCGATTTCTTTGACAAGAGAAGATTTTATAAAGATCATAGATGCGAAGGTTAAATTGATTAGAAATGAATTCAATTATACCCAGGACAAAATGGCTCAAATACTGGGTATATCTAAAAAGACTTTAATTCAAGTAGAAAAAGGAAGATCGTCCTTAGGTTGGACAACCTCCGTAGCATTATGCACCTTATTCAAAAACAGTGAAATAATTGAAATGCTCTTTGGTGGAAGTGTGGAAGATTTATTATTAACATTGGCTTTTGATAATTATGAGGAAAATTTCCCAAAGACCTTAGGTGGTAAAGTTTGGTGGAAACATGTTGAAGAAAAATCTGGATATAAAATTCAACAAAATATAATTTCTTCTCATTATAGAATTTTAGACGAAAAGGACAGACGAATTTCATCTTCCTTTGACTTAGATTATATTGAAGACCAATTTAAAAAATTAACTTCTTCATAAAGTTAACAATGTTTTAAAATAAATTCAGTTATTAATAACTCCTTTATTTTAAAATTTAATATTTTGTTTTTCCATAAAAAAAACATACTTAGTATGTTTTTTTTATGGTTTTTAATAATTCTAAAGTTCTTCTATATGTTTTTTAAATTCATATCTATTTCTCCATTTTGTCATTAAAGATTTCTCTTCTTTCGATTTTACTTTTTCATTGAATATTAAATCTAAAATATGAATTCCTTCCTTCCCTCCACGTTGGAGTGAACTGACACACTCTGCACAATAGGTCACTATCCACTTTGAATCTACTTCATTAGCCCTTTTTCTCATTTGATCTAATGATAATTCCCTATTAAATATGGATGCCATTCCTCCAACACCACAGCATAGGGTATTCTCCCTATTATTTTTAAACTCTTCTATATTTACATCCATCTTCCTTAATATATTTCTTACAGATTCATGAATTTCATGTTCATATCTAGTGGGACAAGGATCATGAAGGGCAAATACTCTATTTTCACATGACCTTTCTTTTTTAGGTATACCTATTTCATCTAATAGGGTCCATAAGGACGTGACCTTAATATCTATATTTTTTTTAATGGTCATATAACAATTTTGACAGGCTACTACCACTTCCTCCACATCATTTGACCTAAAGGATTTTTCTAAATGCCCTATCCTTTTTTTAAATTCTTCTTCTTTCCCTAGACAATTGGTAGGATTTCCACAACATTTTATCATAATTTCCAAAGGTGGTATTTTCTCTTTTAAGTATTTGTATGTTTTCATTAGAGTATGGGGATTCTCTGAAATAAGACTGCATCCCGGAAAAAATACTATTTTCCCCTTCCTTTCTAGTGAAAAAATTTTAGAAAAGCTCAACCTTTGATGTATATCTACTCCATTAAAAGTTTTTTTATTATGTTGTACATATGTCCTACACGCTAAAAATAATTTCTTAAAATCAACATTTTTAGGACAAACCTTCTCACAATGACCACATAAAGAACATGAAAATACCATTTCTTCATTTATAGGTCCTTCCATCATTTCTTTCAATATGTTTTTAGGCGAAGTACCATATCTTTCAAGTAAGAGGCATTCCCTAGTACAAAGATTACAATCTATGCATTTATCATATTCATCCTTTATTTTTTTTAATTTATCTTCCCTAGGTTCCATGACTCCCATCCTAACTAATAATCAAATAAGGATAGTATCTCAACTATCCTTATTTGATTATTTACTCTATTGGTAATTCACTCTTTGCTGCCCATTCATAAAATGAAGCATCATAATTCTTTGCATTTTCATAACCCATCATTCTAAGCCCTATTACTAAGTGAGCTGAACGAATACCTGCTGTACAATAAGTAGCTATCTCGTCCTCCTGATTTAGTCCAGCCTGTTTAAATATTTCATCTAATTCTGTAGGATTCTTAAAAGTTCCATCTCCATTTAATAAATCATCAAATGTCAATAGGGTAGCATCTTTAATATGGCCTCCTCTTTTTTCACCGTATTTAATAGCCCCATCATATTCTATTTTCTTTCTGCTATCCAGTATCTTTATATTGTCCATATTACTACTTAGCTCTTCTGTTGATATTACTAAACTCTCATCTAACTTTTCTATTTTAAAGTCCGTTGCCTCATAAGCTTTTTCTTCCTTAGTAGTTTCATATCCTTTTTCTTCCCATAAGTTCCAACCACCATCTAATAGTTTAGAATTATCTAGTCCTGCCATTCTTAACATCCAAAGAATACGCCCATCTTCTCCCCAGGCTTTAGTATTAGCATAAACCACTATTTCCTTGTCCATGTTAACACCAATTTGTGACAATTTCTTACTAAGGTCATCCTTATCTAATACAGTTCCCCAGTCTTCATTTCCAGGTGCCTCATCCATTTTACTAAATTGTTGCCAACTTACACTAATAGCTCCAGGAATATGGCCTCCCTTATAAGGCTTTTCTCCTCTAGCATCTATTATTAATAAATTATCATTATTTAGATTTTCCTTTAACCAGTCTACACTAGTTATATAGCTATCATCCACATACTCCATATTAATTTCCTTAACAACATCCTTATTTTCCTCTACTGTATTTGTACATCCAGTAAAGATCATACTTATTAAAATAGTCATAATACCAAAAGTCTTTAATATTTTCTTCATGCTTTTTTCTCCCCTTAGTCTAGTATTTATACTAATCTACCAGTTCTATGGTACCATAGAAAAAAGTCTTGGGTACAATAGAAAAAACTTATGATATTTTTCAAATTATAGACATTATTTATGCCATTACCTATGGTCTTTCCTTAATAAGCTTTGGTACATATGACATTAATACTAACAAAATGCCCCCAATTCCCACATAGGTAAGCATGATTTTAATGTCTTTCATCCCCTCTGTAAATCCAGCACCTACAAAGGAAAAACCTATAGTGGCAGGCATCATGCATAACCAGGACACTAATATATAGGTCTTTAATTTTATTTTAGTCAAACCGTAGGCATAGTTTTGAAGATTAAAAGGAAAAATAGGAACTAACCTAGTTATCATTAAAATTCTCCATCCCTGATCATCTACGCTTTTATCTATATTCCTTAAAGTTTTATTTTTCTTAACTAATTCCTCTACATAATCCCTTGCAATATATCTTCCTACTAAAAATGCTGCCGTTGCACCTAATGTGGAACCTATTGACCCCAGGATTGCTCCCTTAATAGGTCCAAAAACAACTCCTGATAACAGAGCAATAGGTAGTCCTGGTAAAAAAAATAAGCAAGCCATAATGTAACCTAATACATATATTATAGGACCTAATATTCCATAGGACTCTATCCATTCCTTTAATTTTTGTAAATTGTCTATACTTGTATATTTAAGTAATCCTAATTCCCTTAATGTTAAAGAAATTAGTAATATTACAACTAATCCAATTAGGATCTTCTTATTTTTTCTCATTAATGCCACTCCTTTTTTCCTTTATACCCATACTCATTTTTGCAAAACTCATGGTAAGTAAAAAAAGATGATATTTTTTACCATCTCAAGCCTTAATATACTAGTATTTTATTTTCATCAATTATTATATTTACCCTATCTCCTATGTATAGTTCGTCATTACATATGTCTATTACTTTCAATAGGATATTTTCAACTTCCACTTCGTAATAGGTTTTATCTCCACCATATTTCATGGATTTTATATGACCTACCATTCCTTTAGAATCTTCTTTTCTTATTTTAATTATTTCAGGGCGTATAACGCAAGTTGCCTTTTCTTTATTATCTAGTTGCACCTTCATTTCTCCAAGGGCACTTTCAAAGAAATAATCTTTAACTCTTCCTTCTATATAATTTCTACCTCCGAAGAATTTACATACATCTATAGATTTTGGTCTCTCATATATGTTTTTAGGAGTATCATAATCCTTAATTTGTCCATTTAACATAACTGCAACTTTATGGGAGCATAATAGGGCCTCTTCCTTATCATGGGTAACTAATATGGTAGTTATCTTTAACCTTCTTTGGATGTTTAATACGAACTGCCTCATGGATTCCCTAAGTCTTATATCTAAATTAGAAAAGGGTTCATCTAATAATAATACTTTAGGCTCCACAGCTAAAGCTCTAGCTATTGCAACCCTTTGCTGTTGTCCTCCCGATAACTCCCTTGGATACTTTCTTCCATGACCTGTCAACTCTACTAACTCAATCATTTTATTTACTACTTCTTTAATATCTCTTTTATTTCTTTTAGCCATCTTAAGACCAAAGCCTATATTTTCCTCTACAGTCATATGGGGAAATAGTAAATAATCTTGAAATACTATGACTGCTCCCCTTTTATTAGAATTTTTTTTAAGTACAGACACTCCATCAAATAGTATGTCCCCTTCATCGAAGTCCATTAATCCTGCTATTATCTTTAGGGTTGTAGTTTTTCCACATCCAGAAGGACCTAATAATGATATTAACTCTCCTTCTTCAATAGTCAAATTTATATTTTTTAGTATTTCTTTATGTTGAAATTTCTTGCTCACATTCTTTATTTGGATTTTGGACATGTATATTTCTCCATTCTATAATATGTTTTTGTCATAATATCTAATAAAAATAATACTGCTAATGTTATAATTATAAAAATTATGCCATAGGCGGACCCTAAAGACCTATCGCCACTCTGAATAAAGGGAAACATGACCATAGAATAGGTAATAACTCTACCTCCACCTATTAAAAGAGTTAAAAAATATTGACTAAAGGATATTACAAATACTAAGGAACTAGAGCTTATTAAACTAGGCATAATTAAAGGTAGTGTAATATATCTAAACTGCTGAAACCTATTGGCACCTAACACCTGTCCTTGCATTTCAAATTTGTCTTTAATATTTTCAAAGGCACTAATCAAAATTTTCATACTGTACGGTAGTGTTACTACTAATTGAACTATTATAACTCCTAAGGTATTATTAGCAAGACCAGCCTTAATAAAAGTCACATGTATTCCCATACTCACTGCAACTATTGGTACTATTATTGGAACTATTATTAATGTTTTTATTAATTCTTTTCCCTTAAAATCGTATACACCTATAGCCTTTGCTCCTGGAATACTAATTAAATTAGTTAGTATTGTAACTATAAAGGATATACCCAAACTATGGAATAATACCTCAAAAAAATTATTAGACTTAAATACATACTCTATGCTCCCTATATTAAAACCTGAAGGTTTCATATGGGGCCAAGGCCATCTTGCAGTAAAAGACCATATTATCAATGTTCCTACAGGAATTATTAAGCTCAATATTATTATTTTAATTATAAATTCACATATAAATTTATTTTTTTTCATTTATTTCTCCTAGGTTTATTCATATTTACTAATTTTTTTAAATACTTTAACATACATGATTATGAATATGAACGAAATTGCTGATAAAACCATATTTATAACCATACTATAAGGTCTATGTCTCAAATCTGGATTAGTATATTCAATATATGCCTTTACAGGTAGTGCTCTCGGATTAGTAGGCCCTAATAAAAAAGGAACCTCAAAGGAACCAAAGGAAAAAGCAAATATAATTATAAATGTGCCCATTATACTAGGTCCAGCCAATGGTAATAATATATGGAAGAATACTTGTCTCTTACTAGCGCCTAAGTTTAATGCTGCTTCAGATAATTTAGTATTTATACCCTTTAAAACTGTATATACAACTAACACAACAAATGGTATCTCTTTCCATATGTATGTGAGTATGATTCCTATGCCGTGAGTATCGTAAACTAATTGGAAAAAATCATTATAATCATCTATAAGATTTAAATAATTTAAAATCCTTGAAAGAATCCCTGTTTGAGAAAATATATTGTATATTATTAAAGCCCCTATAGTGTGAGGAATAATAACAGGTATTTTATACAACCAATAATCTATACTTTCCTTATTTTTCTTTTCTAATAATAGATAAGCCAGTAACACTCCTACTAAGACCCCTATACTAGCTGACCAAAAGGAAGTATATAAACTAAACTTTAATGAATCTATGAAGGCTTTATCTTTTATCACTTCTTTATAGTAATATAATGTGAATTTTTCGAGACCCACTTCTGGAAAATATCCTAAACTTATAAAGAAACCTTTCAATATGCCTATAAAGAATATTCCACCTATAATTAGTAGGGTGGGTAGTAGCATAAAAAATATTTTCATCTTTCTATTTATCATTTCTTCACCCTTTTAATCTTTTGATTTATCTATGTATGTAGCTACATCACTTTATAACTCAATAAACTCTGACCACCTACGAGGTGCAATGAATCACAAATTTTTCATAAGGTGGAACATCAGAACATCTTATGCTGTAAACAATTGTGAACCTTCTACTCTAATTATAAGATTCGAACTATTTAGTCTGATAGTGACTTACCTTTGAAACGTTTTGATTTATTGAACTGAAGTAGGTGCCTATACATTGAGCTTAGATATAATTTGTTTATAATATAATCATGCCATATTTTTCTCCATAAATAAAGGTATGACCTTTAGTCATACCTTTATTTATGAATATATATCCGAAAACTCAATGTAAGTTCGCTCAACGGAATTATTATAATAATTGTCGCATATATTATTTTCCATATCTTCTACTATTCTGTTTGGGATAGTCACTGTAAATTTACTTCCATTATTTATTTCACTTTCAACAGAAATATTTCCCCCATGCATTTTTATAAGTTCACTAGTTAATGCAAGTCCTATTCCACTACCTTCCCTATGTCTTTTAAAAGTTTTATCAACTTGAACAAATCTATCAAATATTTTATCAATTTTATTTTTTGGTATGCCTATACCATCATCCTCTACCACAATGGATGTGCTTTCATTCTCCACATTTACCCTAACTTGAATTTTACCACCCTCATTAGTGAATTTTAGAGCATTAGACAATAAATTTAATAATATTCTTTCAAGTTTGTCTAAATCAAAGGCAATATTATGGTCTTCCATATTAGTATCAAATACTACATCAATACCTTTATTTTGAGCAAATTGCACCACTGACAAGGCTATATCTTCTGCAATCTTTACTATATTACTATTGCTAAGTGATAGTTCTAAATAGCCCGCATCTATTTTTGTAACATCTATTAAATTGTCTATTAATCTTATTAATCTATAGCAATTTTGCTTTAATATTTTATGTTCTTTATCCATAAGATTATTATTTTTCTTTTTCAACTCTATCAATTGCAACGTTCCCAATATTAAATTAAGAGGTGTCCTAAGTTCATGGGATATATTAGCAAAGAACTCAGTCTTTAACTTATCATATTCTAATATATTACTTATAACCTCTTCACTTTCCTTTATCTTTTCATCTAAAAGCGCTTCTCTCTCTTTTAAATCTGTTATGTCTACACCCATAGATTGAAATTCTATTATATTTCCATAATCATCGAAAAATGCCTCATCTGTCCATTTCTGCCACCTTAAAGTACCATCCTTGTACACACTTCTATGTTCATGTGTTCTTGTAGGATTATTTATATTAATTCCATCATAACTTCTAAGGACACCTTCCTGTTCATCTTTTGGTACTAAATCTAAAAACTTACTTCCAATCAATTCCTCGTAGGTTTTCCCAAAATAATCGCAATAGGTCTTATTAGCATAGGTCAACGTGGTGTCTGGGAAAAATTTACAAATGAAATCCGTATGATTTTCCACAATGGCAGCATATTGTAAATTCCTTATTTTTTGGCGAGTTTTCCTCTGATTATTTTTAGTTATATCAAAGGCCTTACATATTATATATTTTACTTCACCATCGTCTCCAATTTGTGGTTTTTTTATAATTTTTAATAATCTTTCTTCCCCATTATAATTTTTAATCCACTCTCTTGTTATTACAGTCTCTTTTAAATCCCAAGCTCTCTTAGTACTAGATGTACATCCTAGGGATTCATTATTAGATAAAACTTCATTAAATTTTTTATTTCTAAGATCTTCCTTTGTCTTTCCTAAGAAGGAAGCATGTGTATGATTGGCAATTCCGTATTTATCTATATCTGTTAGAGTCCAAATTTGAATATCAATAAAATCTATGATTTTCTCATACTCCCTTATATCCATTTCTACCATAATTCTATACCCCTTTATCAACTTCGCACTTATTACTAAGTATATTCTCTCTTACTTTCCCTTTTTCCTCCATTTTTTACCATGAAATCTTAAAAAATCTTAAAAATTTATTTTTCATAATTCCCTATAGATAAAAAACAGTTAGTTTCTATATATAGAAACTAACTGTTCTTATCTCTTTTAATCTATTCTTTTATTAAGCTATCTCTTTATTTTCTTTAGCTGCTTTAAACATAGATATAGAAGTGTAGAATATAACTATAATTACTAACCAAGTTAAAATGTTAAGTGGTAATGACTTAACAATGTATGCAGCAATGAAAACTCCTACAGATCCAAATACAGCAATAGCTAATGATGCCTTCTTGTCATAAGCGCCTTCCTTAACGAACTTAGCAGAAGCTGCTGGCATTAAGAATGCACAAGATCCCATCATGATTGGGAAAGCAACCTTAGGACTCATACCTAATGCATAAACTAAAGCCATACAAGGAGCATATAAACCTATACCAATAGTCATTAAAGCACCTAATATGAAGTTAACAACTACAGCAATTATTAATTTAACTCCAGATAATCCAATAGCTTCTCCACCAGCTGGCATTAAACCAACTTTACCAGCTATCATAATGAATGCAACAGCGATTAATGCAGTTGCCATGTAAGTTTGGATCTTCTTCTCATCCATGTGAGATACAAGACCAGCACCAACTACAGCACCAGCAACAGCTGCAAATAGCATAGCTGCTAGAGTAACTGGCTCTACTTCAATACCCTTGATGAAAATGTATGCTTCAATTACAACAGGGATAGTACAAGATACATTTAATGTTCCTGGTAATGTTCTGTCTTTAGTTAATTTGAATTGTCTAAGTAAAGCAGTAGTAGGAGCAAAACTTCCTATACCTAAAGTATCAAAGAAATTAGTAGTAAAACCAACAAGTCCTGAACCAATAAAACTTCCTTCTTCAAAAGTGTTTTCAGCTTTAGCCTTTAATAAGTCTTTAACGAATATAACTGCAAAATATGCCGTCAGTAAGCCTAAAGTGATTAATACCATGTTTAACATTTGAGTTCCCCCTTATCTAAAATAATTTATTATATATAGATTGTCGAATACGTTTTAACATATGGGGACAATTATTCCATAAAATGGCCTAATAACAATAAAGTCCTTAAAACAATCAATAAATGCCCCCTCTTAATTCATCCTAATTCAACAACCCATTATAAACATATTTATTATCTATCTTAAAGTAAATCCATGCTTAAGTGGATCTTCTGGATCTATTAGGAAATGATTAAATCCAGTAATAAAAGCACTTCCTGTTATTTCTGGAATTACAGCTTTATATCCAGCACAATCAACTTCTTCTAATGCTCTTGCCCTAAACATTGTTCCTGTAATACTTTCGTATACAAACTCTTCATTTAATCCAAGATCGCCCCTTGCATATAATGTGGCAACCTTAGCACTAGTACCAGTTCCACAAGGAGATCTATCTACTTGGCCTTCTCCAAAGATTACAACATTTTGAAGGTCTGCCTCTGGACTCTTTGCAGGTCCGTATACTTCTACTAAATCAGCTGTCTTAATATGCTCTAGTGTTGGATGTTGAATTTCAATTTCTCTATTTACTATTTCTAATATTTCCATTCCTACACTAGATAATTTAGTAGTATTCTCTGCACATATGTCTAATCCTAATTCTTCTGATTTAACTAGTATGAAGAAACTTCCACCAAAAGATAAATCAAATGTTACTTTTTTGTCAAGACTAGGTACAAATATTTCTAAGTTTTCCTTATATAAAAATGATGGTACATTTACAATAGAAACTTCCTTAGCCTTTCCATCTTCAACTTTTACTCTAGATCTAATAAGTCCTGCTGGAGACTCTAAGTTTATTTGTGTAAAAGGTTCTACCACTGGAACCATACCAGTTTCTACAGCTATAGTTGCAGCTCCTATTGAACCGTGGCCACACATGTTCAAGTATCCGCCACCATCCATAAATATGATTCCAAGATCTGCATCATCCATTGTTGGTTGAGTAATTATGGAACCAAACATGTCATTATGTCCTCTTGGCTCATGCATAATAGATGTTCTTAATGTATCTAGATTATCTTCTAAGTATGTCTTTTTCTCAGCCATACTTTTTCCTGGTATAACTGGTACCCCACCAATTACAACTCTAGTAGGCTCTCCCATTGTATGTGAATCTACTGCATGTATCGATTTAGATGTTTTCATCCAAAACCCTCCTTACTTACTTTTGCGCATTTTGAGTTTTAAAAGAGCTAAAGCCTTTTTTGCATCTAGGTCAGTTACTGTGTTCTGCCCTACAACTTCAGTCTCAATTCCCTCATCTGATTTATTAAAGTCAACTATTGTATCCATATATTTATTAGTCACTACAAATTGTGCTTGTGTTCCAACGAAGCTAAGTCCCACTAGTGGAATTTGCCTTTTACCTATTTCTTCAATAGTATTTGCATAATCCACATGGCTATTGCCCCAACCATCTACAGATATTATTACCCCATCTGCACGGCTCATTTCTGCCCACTGGGCAGCCATTCTTCCCACAAACTCTTTTTCCTCATTAGCTTGAGGTGTTCCCACTATTAGTACACCTAATAGGTCTACATCCTCATCCTTTGACACGATATTTAATAATGGATCTCTAAAATGATGTAGCGTAGTCTCTTTAGTTGATGGTCCAATTCCCATATTTATCCCTCCTTAATGCATAGCCCTTAGGGCTCCATCTCTATATTGGTTAGGACTTAATATAATAGGAACATTGAACATATCTATTATGGATACGCCGCCTTCCACTCCACCAGGTTCTTTTGGCAATGTCCATGTATCATACATGGCTCCTTGACCTGCCACCTGTTTTACAATCAACACTTTTTTTCTATTTGGGTGTGTTTTATCCGTAAAATCATGTCTTTCGTCACATTTACGTCCATTTACTTTTTTCAATTTTTCTCTTATTTCTTGTATAAAAAAATCACACATTTTATGAACATGTATAATAGCTTCTCTATTAGTTCCCATACCTGACTTTAGTATGGCATCTACATGGATTATTATATCTTCATCACTAGGTGTACCTGCCATATTGGAAACTATTTGATTTTCTAATATGCCTTCAGATGATCCAAACTCAGCTACCTGAATGCCGTCTTCATCAACACCCGTAAGCATAACTAATGTTCCCGTTAGTGTGTGTGTTATTCCTTCTCCTATTTTACCTAAAACCTTTGTGGCTATAGGTATAAAGTCCATTATGGAATTTACAAATCTATCTCTTTCGTTTTTCTTGATTATTTGTACCTTCACTTCTTTTATATATGGGTCATGTTCTGATAAACCTTCTATGGACTCTTTTATATAAAGAATCCCATTATCCATGCAAGTCTTATCACTAAACTTCACATCATTCATATGAAATGACTTTATTGTCAACGTTCTTAATTCCTTAGATTGAGTCATATGATCACCACTTTGTTTATAAAAGGTGTGGTAAAATTATAGCTTTTATCACACCTCTTTTATTTTGTTATTTATAGGGTTTAGAGTTTGGCCTTAAAAATTAAAGCCTCAACTCTTAATCCCTAATCAATTACATTATACTTTAGCTACATACTCATAAGGAAGTGGTATTATTTTCCCTGCTGATGGTATACTAACTAAGT